>JAAZHN010000077.1 GCA_012510695.1 Mollicutes bacterium | reverse complement strand
TCTTTAATTTAACATCCTTCCAATCATTTTTAACAAATGATTGAACAATATTAGGAATTAAACTAATTGCTAAACCTACCGCTAGAGAACTAATAATCAAATTGAACTTTAAAGCCCAAGTTGAAATCGCACTTGCGATAAACTCAACATCAGGAGCAGCATAGCCTACATGACCTAATGTTCTTAAAACTAAGACCATATCAACAAATGTATATAACTGAGCACCTAAATTTAGAACAATATAAGGAACAGTATATTGTGCTAACTTTCTTATTATTTCTTTAGTAGTTATATTATCTTTTTGATCATAATTAAATCCAAGCTTTTCTTTATTTTTTTTCGTTTTTATTGAAAGATAGGATACTGCGACTAAACCACCAAAAAATGCTCCAGTAACTGCGACTGCAACTGTAGTAGTAAGTGATAGTTTTAAAACTCTATATGTTAAAAAACTTCCAATAATTATAATTGAAACTCTAACTAATTGTTCAATAATCTGGCTTCTTGAACTTGGGGTAATAAATTTATGACCTTGTAAATAACCTCTTGTTAAACTTAAATAAGGTATTACTAATACAGCAAATGAAATAGCCCGAATAACTACTGTAACATCCTCAATTGTATTACCACCAGTTAAATCACCAATTATAATTGAAGCAATTGATCTGGCAAAGGTAAATAAAATAACAAAAGAAAGTATTGCAGTAAAATTAACTATTCTTTTACCTATTTTAAATGCCCTAACCTTAGCTTCTAAATAACCTAAGGTATTATATTCACTTATTATTTTACTAATAGCAATGGGAATACCAGTGGTACTTAAAACAATGAACATTGAATAAATATTGTAAGCATAACCATATAAAGCCCCACCTTGTTTTCCAACCACACTATAAAAAGGTATTACATATAATAATCCCATTGATTTAACTAATACAATCGATAAAGTTGCAATTAAGGTTCCCTCAATAAAACTATTCTTTTTCATCTTTCACATCTATTTCTAAAACCTATTATATCATAAATCTAAGGTACATATATTGTTACGTTGCCTGTTTTACCAGCATCACTTAATCTTGCATTTATAAATGTTTGGGCATCAGCATCTTTTACTATTATGTTTATTTCTGAGGTTATAGAAGCAAACACATCAGTGAAATACCTTGCCGCAACAAAGTTGGCGGTAGATAAATTTATATTTGTTAATTTGGTACATTCTCTAAACATAGCAGTCATATTAGTAACTTTACTTGTATCAAAATTCCCTAAATCTAAACTCGTTAGGGAATTGCACCTTGAAAACATTGAATTCATTGATGTTACCTTAGTTGTATTAAAAGTACTTAAATCGACATTTGTTAAGTTGGTACAATCTTTAAACATATATGACATATCTGTAGTTTTTGAAGTATCAAAATTTGTTAAATTTAATTCAGTTAAACTGCTACAACCATAAAATAAATACCCCATATAAGTAACTTTAGATGTGTTAAAGTGGCTAATGTCAATACTATCTAAAGAACTACAGCCGTAAAACATTCCTTGCATACTGCCACAAGAAATAGTGTTAAACGAACTTATATTAAGATAAGTTAAACTGTTGCATTCATAAAACATGCAGAAAAAGCTTTCAACCCTAGAGACATCAAATAATCTTAAATCAAGGCTTGTTATTTGTCTACAGTATTCGAACATTGATTCTGCATAAATTAGGCTAGACGTTTTAAAATTGCTCAAATCTACTGTGGTTAATTTGCTACAATTTGAAAACATAAAGTGCATATTTTCTACTTTTTCAACATTAAATGAACTTAGATTTAGAACCCTAAGCTCGCCACAATTTGCGAACATCCAACCCATATTTGTAACATTACTTGTATCAAACGATCCTAAATCTAGAGTTTGTAAATTCGCACATCCATCAAACATAATAGATAAGTCAGTAACGATGATTGTATTTAAATTGTCAAGATTGTTAATTTTTTTCAAAACTGAAAAACCCCAAAAAAAACCTTGACTATTTTGGTTTGCCAATATATCACCTTCAGCCATTATATATAAATGATATGTGTTGGTTTCTAAACCATCATCGATAATATATGCCATTACACTTTCATCTTGATTTACTGATACATCCCAATATGTTGCCCCATCTGGAATATTTATACTATCCCCAAATGTTACTTCTGTTATTTTCTCACGATGTTCCCAAAATAATTCATTTGAAGTATATGATTGTCTTGCAACTAATATACCAAAACCATATTGCTCATTAATTGTTATCTTAAATGATGCAAGTTTCTTTTGATTATAATCTTGATTTGAGCCTGTATCTTTAAATGTTACTGTTAATGTATATGTATGAGTTGTTCCTGGGGCAATACTGGCTTGAGTTAAAGCAGGTGATGCTTCTGTAGGTACTGCTGTTTCTAATTTGCCTTCACAAGGGTTTGTATCATCACTTACACACGTTAAGGTATAAACCATTTCGTCGTTTATGATTTGGTTAATTACATTAGAAAAGTATACTTGATAATTATTTACTGGAACACTACCAGTATTTTTAACTGTAAATGTTGTACTTGTTGTATCTCCTGGTTCCATATTATCTGTATTTATTGTATCTGTACCTTGGTATTTTATTCTTAAATTAGCAGTAGTTATTAACTGAGTACTAGCTGTTTCATTACCGATTGTTTCAATAGAAAAATAGGCATATGAAATACCAAGCATAAAAGAAATTATGATTGCTATTGTTGTCAAAATTAATATTGTTTTATTATATTTCATATTATCACTCTATAATAAATTATAGCAGTTAATTACTTTTTGGACAATACTTTTGCTTTTTTAGTGACAAGTCTTTCTTGGGCATTCATAATTGGGCCAATACTTTTATCAATATTACAGTGATTTATTAAACCAGCTATTACAAGAGAACTATCAACTGGTATGATCCAATCATGTTTTAGATATTCTGGGTCTATATATGTACAATTTGTTGTATAAACTTTTTCAAATAAGCCTTCTTCTTTAGCTTTAATAAATCTATCTATACCTTGAGTAAATAATGGGAAAGTCGCCATAAAGTAGACTTTATTAGCACCTTTTTGTTTAGCAGTAACAGCAATATCTAACATTGAATCACCTGATGAGATGATGTCATCAACAATTAAAACATTTTTATTTTTTAATTTTGGACCCATATATTCATGAGAAATAATTGCATTTTTACCATTTACTACTTTAGAAAGGTCTCTTTTTTTAGAAAATGTTCCCATTGGACAACCTAGTTGATTTGATACTTTTTCAGTTCTTGGACCAGCTCCTTGATCAGGACTAATAACAATTAAATCATCAAAATCGATTTTTTCTTGTTCTTCTTTAATAAATCTTTTTAACATTGGGGCTGATAAGGATGATGAATCAAAGGCATTGACTGGAATCGCCATTTTTACACCTTTATCATGAACATCAAAAGTAATAATCGTTGAAACACCAATACTAACTAATTCTTGTAAGTATTGGGCACATG
>JAAZHN010000076.1 GCA_012510695.1 Mollicutes bacterium | reverse complement strand
TTTCATGCTGATTTGAACTGTTTTATGTTGTTTTTCCTTGTATTAAGAGCTGTTTATAATTCCTTTTGAACACGCGATTTTTGAGAATAAGTACTAACATTTATGTACTAACCAAATATTTTTATGTAATCAAATATGCATTTAATGCAAGTTTTGAAAGAATATGCCTTTCAAAATTTTTAGGATACCCAACTGGTATATATTTAAATCCTACTTCCTGGAGATGCACTATGGTTGCATCAGCATACTTAGGATTACCACTATCATTACAAGGAGTAGGTTCAGTATTAAGCTTAGATAAACAAAAACTATCTGAAGGTAAAGATTTAATAAAGTATTTTTGTGTTCCGTGTACGCCTACAAAATCAAATGGCGGTAGAACAAGAAACCTACCAATGCACGATAGTAAAAAGTGGTGCGAGTTTAAAAAGTACAACTTAAGACATATAGGTGTTGATGTTTATTTTGAAGAACAAAACATTCATACAATAAGTAGCGATGGTGAATTAATGATAACGATACTAGCATCATATGCTCAAGAAGAAAGTAGACAAGTTAGTGAAAACATGAAGTGGAGGATTAGAAAAAACTTTGAAGAAGGTAAGACTTGGAATAGTGTTATTTATGGGTATTCTTATGATGATGGTATTTTTAAAATTATTCCACACGAAGCACATGTGGTAAGACTTATTTATGACTATTACTTATCAGGAATGGGAGTAGGGGCTGTTACAAAAAAGATTAATGAAGAAGGGTATCTTACAAGAAAGAATAAAAAATGGAATAAATCTTCAGTAAGATATATACTTACAAATTATAACTATACTGGAAACTTAATACTTCAGAAGACATACACGGAAAACCATCTAACTAAAAAGAAGAAGTTAAATAATGGATATTTACCAAAATACCATGTTAAAGAATCTCATGAAGCAATCGTAAGTGTTAGTGAATATAGAAAAGTTCAAGAAGAATTAAAGAAACGTGATAGTTTATCAGGTAAAAGAAGAAGTCCTAAAAAGTATCCATTTACAGGAATGATTGTATGTGATAAGTGTGGAACAAATTATAGAAGAAAAACTACACCATATAAGCATGTATGGCAATGTAACAATCATATAGAAAATGGAAAGGTAGCATGTGATGCAAAGCAAGTTCCTGAGGAAATATTATTTGAAGTATCTACTGATATACTTGAACTAGAAGAATTTAATGAAGATACATTTAAGAAAAACATAAGTTCAATTAAAGCTTGTGATAATAATGAGTTAGTATTTACATTAAATGATGAGACAGAAGTAATAAAAAAGTGGCAAAACAAGCCAAGAAGTGAAAGTTGGACAAAAGAAAAGAGAGAACTAGCAAGACTTAGAGAACTTAAAAGAAGAGGTGAAATCAATGGCAAAAATTACAGTAATTCCACCAACAATTAATCCACTTACAAGATTACCAAACTCTGAACTAACTAAAAGAAAAGTAGCTGGTTATGCTCGTGTGTCAACTGATTCTGATGAACAGTTTACTAGCTATGAAGCACAAGTGGATTACTACACCAAATTTATCAAGTCAAAACCTGAATGGGAATTTGCAGATGTTTATACTGACGAGGGAATTAGTGGAACAAACACAAAGAAACGTGAAGGTTTCAAGAGAATGATTAATGATGCGTTAGATGGTAAAATTGATTTGATCGTAACAAAGTCCGTATCAAGATTTGCAAGAAATACAGTAGACAGTTTGGTAACAATCCGTAAGTTAAAAGAAGCTGGAGTGGAGTGCTATTTTGAGAAGGAAAATATTTATACCTTTGATGGTAAAGGGGAGTTATTAATTACAATAATGAGTAGTCTTGCTCAAGAAGAATCTAGATCAATATCTGAAAATATCACATGGGGGCAAAGAAAAAAATTTGCAGATGGTAAAGTTCATTTAGCGTATAAGAATTTTCTAGGATATAAAAAAGGCGCTAATGGAAAATTAGAAATAATAGAAGAAGAAGCTAAAATAGTAAGGTTGATTTATAGTTTATTCATTAAAGGAAAAACAGCTGGTTGGATAGCAAACTATCTAACAAAAAATAACATCAAGACACCTGCTAGAAAAGATAAATGGCAAAAATCAACAGTGGACAGTATCCTAACTAACGAAAAGTATAAAGGAGATGCACTCCTTCAAAAGACATTTACTGTGGACTTCCTGGAAAAAAAGATGAAGAAAAATGAAGGTGAAATTCCACAGTATTATGTTGAAAATAGCCATCCTGCAATTATTGATCCTATTGAATGGGAACTAGTACAAGCAGAGTTTGCAAGACGTGTTGAACTTGGAAGAACATATAGTTCTAAAAGTATATTTTCATCAAAACTAGTTTGTGGAGATTGTGGTGGGTTCTACGGACAAAAAGTATGGCATTCTACAAGTAAGTACCGGAAGGTTATCTGGCAATGTAATAAGAAGTATAAGAAAGATGCTAAAAGATGTAGTACACCTAATCTAACAGTAGAAACTATTCAAATGATATTTTTAAATAGTTACAATAGATTTATGGAAAATAGAAATCAGATTATAGAAGACTGTGAGTTAGTAAAAATGTCTTTAACAGATTTTGAGGAACTTGATAAAGAGATAGAAAGGCGGACTGAAGAAATAGAGGTTATTGCTGAAAGAGTAAAACATCTTGTTAAGGAAAATGCATCAACACTTCAATCGCAAGATGAATATATAAAAAAGTACAATAGTCTAAGCAAGAGATATGAAGAAGAATATAAGAAACTCGAGAAATTACAAAAAGATAAGGAGTTGAGAAAATCTAAATATAAAGCAATGGAAGTGTTTATTGAGAATTTAAAAAAACAACCATTGGTTATTGATGCTTGGGATGAAACATTATGGGCATTAATGATTGAAAAAGCTATTGTTAATCATGATGGTAGTATTATATTCGTATTTAAAAATGGTACTGAAATTCAAGAAGAAGTATAAAAAAACAGCCATTTATCGAATTTTGGATATTAATGGCTTTTTTTGCTTTCATAACAGATTGTTGTATGTTAAAATATTATAAACAAGTATTCTATTATAATAGGGGGTTAATGATGGCGAATTTTGAAATAATTTATAGCAATGAATTAAATAATGTAAATACACGTTATTTTAGATACTCATACTGATGGAGTATGGGATATTGATTTTGAAAGATATTCATGGGAACGAACTAAGTATAATCTAGTTAGAGAAGGTGATCTTTTTATCTATAGAAAACCCTTAGGGGCTTCAGGAATTGGTGAGTTTTATTTTTTTGGTTCTGGTAAGATATCTGAAATTAGAGATGAGAATAATGGTGTTGTAGGAAAGATTAGCTCGAGATTATTATTTGGAAAATTTCTTACTCAATCCGATATGGAAGATTTCAATTGGGAGTTTAAAGAAAGAGGAAATAATTGGGCGCATTTTTTTAATCAATATGGAATGACTAGAATTACAAGAGAAGATTTTGTTAACATATTAAATTTACAAGAGAGATTAAAAATAAGCGAAGTGTCTGATCAAGATGAACAACATGATGAGGAATTTACACAGGCAGAAAATAATATGTATCAAAAAATGCAGACAGCTGACTATTATGTTCCTGATCAAGTTGGAAATACGAAAATTCGAGGAGCTGCACAAACAGTTTTTGCAAGAGCTGTAAAAGCAAACTATAGACATAGATGTTGCATTAGTGGAATCTCTACATCAGATTTTTTGATTGCATCACACATAAAACCTTGGAGAGAAGATGCCGAAAATAGATTAAATCCAGATAATGGGTTATGCCTATCATCACTTCTTGATAAAGCATTTGATAAAGGATACATAGCTTTTGACGATAATTTCAGATTAGTTATATCCAATGTTGCACGAGATGATGAGATATTATATGATTATCTACTAAACTTTGAAAATTACAGAATACAAACATATGGGGGAAAATTACCTAATATAGACTTCATCAGATGGCATAGAGAAAACATTTTCAAGGTTGAAAGATAGTGAGGAAAATTATGGCTAAAAAGAAAAAAGTAGAAGTACAAGCAAAACCGTGCATTAATATATCTGTTATTAGCTGCTGGAACTGCAAAAGTGATATGATAGATGCATATTACTCTGACGATTTATCAATTCCACGTGGTCCAAGTTATTTTACAGAAAAACAAATGAAGATTGCAATTGATGAGGGTTGCATTATTAAAGAAACCTTTAGCAAAACAATGCAAGTGAGTTATCCTGCTTCTATATGTCCAAATTGCGGCTCCATGCATGGTGATTTCTTCTATCATGATTATGCTTATGTACCAGGAGACGTTCAATGTTTTTTAGATAATGATGACAATGTTATAGAAAAGGTAATTAATAAAGAATTAGTATAAAAAAGATTTAAATAAGATACAAAGGGTATAAGAAATGAATATCGTAGATGAGATAGATGAAATAATTAAAAGTATAACTGAAATATTAGGAGGACCACTTAAAAGATCTGAGATAAAAATCGTTGATAGAGGATGCCCACATAATCCACCTAAAAGCTTAGATGGAGGTGCGGCTGTTTATATGTATATCTATAGCGGAACTTTTTTAAAGGTTGGCAAGGCTAACAAAAAATCAAATCCTAGATTTACATCTCAACATTATAGACCTAAAGCCGCAGTTAGTACATTGGCAAAGTTTTTATGCAATGATGAAAAATGGTACAAACTTGGTGTCAATAAAGATGGGTCTAAAGTTAGAGAATGGATGTTAAATAATTTACAGCGCATTGATATAATGATAAAATGTGATGACGATGAAGAAAGTAAATGGATAACAACTTTAATTGAAGGAATTATGCAATATAAATTCAGACCAAAATATGAAGGTTAAAAGGCAGTAATAATTTTCAGAATGAAAAATCAAATATATATTTGCATATTAAGTATTGATTAGCTTTAAGTTAGAAAAGTACAATGAAATGCTGATGTGTGGTGAAGATGTGCTGATTAAGACTGAAGGTATAAATTTAAAACATGCTTTTTTACATTTACAAAAGTATTGTGATAATGGAGGGAATATGTTATTTGATAATAATGAATTATCTAGAGTGTTTACATCAGATGGCTTAGTATATTTTAATGAGATATTACAATCGTATTATAATAAAAGCTATAGAAGTGCTGTCGTATTATTGTATTCTTTTTTATGAAGAAAGAAGCTATAAACAACAAAAAATATGATACTAAAATATAAATAAATTACGATGATAGAAGAAACTAATCAATGAAAGATGTTTGTTAAAAGTAATATGGAAATTGTTGGGGTTCGCTATAATATAGACATAACAAGCATTATTATAAATTATTGTATCGAAAAGATTAATTTAATCGCATATAAGTAACTCAATAAGTCTTCTGATATTTGAAGGCTTTTTATTTTTTATATAACTATGTAATTAATTTGTAGTGAATTCTTAAGAGAATATGGCAAACATGAGAAAAATTTTCCCTTACAGCAGTCGGATTTTATTTAATGTATCCGAGTGCTAATATTCCTTGTTAAATAATGTATCAAATTTAGTGAGAAATCTTAAATATTCATTTACTTATTTTGCGTTTTGTGTTAAAATTAAGTGAACGGTGATATTATTACCAATAAATTAATATTCATATAAACATATAAATTAATGTCATAAATAATATATAATTGTTATAGGTGACTGTTAATGACAGTTTAAAAGGGAAATAGGTGAAAGTCCTGTACGGTCCCGCCGCTGTGATGGGGAGATACTTTATATAAATCCACTGGATAAATTCTGGGAAGGAATAAAGTATCGTTGAACCAAAGTCAGAATACCTGCCTATAATATTACACCATAAACTCTACGAGCGATAGAGGGGTGTCGAATACTTGATGAAGAAGTATTTGGGTACAAAATTAGTACCCTATTTGACATAACCTCTTAACGATTGTTGAGAGGTTTTAAATATTATATATAAAGAAGGAGATAACCAATGATTACAAAAATCAGAAAAAGAGACGGAAGAGAAGTACCGTTCAATATCGAGAAAATCACCAATGCCATCTATAAAGCTACGAAAGCAGTAGGAGAAGAGGATTATGCCAAAGCGATGGAACTAGCTTTAAAAGTTGTTGAGAAATTGCATAAAGACATGGATAATATGGTTCCGGGAGTTGAAGATATACAGGATATTGTAGAAAGGGTATTGATTGAAGAAGGACATGCGAAAACAGCTAAGGAATATATACTATACCGTGCAGAACGAACACGTTATCGTGAAATGAATACACGGTTAATGAAAACATATGAAGATTTAACTTTCAAGGAATCTAAAGATAATGATTTGAAACGTGAAAATGCCAATATTAATGGCGATACAGCGATGGGAACGATGTTGAAATATGGTTCTGAAGGAGCAAAGCAATTTTGCGAAATGTTTATTTTAAAGCCAGAACATGCAAAAGCTCATAGAGATGGTGATATTCACATCCATGATTTAGATTTCCTTACTCTTACTACGACTTGTTGTCAAATTGATATTGTGAAACTATTCAAAAATGGTTTTAGTACAGGTCATGGACATTTAAGACAACCAAACGATATCCAAAGTTATTCAGCACTTGCTTGTATAGCTATTCAATCTAATCAAAACGATCAACATGGTGGACAAAGTATCCCTAATTTTGATTATGGAATGGCTGTGGGGGTTGCGAAAACATATTCGAAACTTTATAGACAAAACTTAGCAAAAGCCTTAGAATTATTGGTAGGTAATAAAGATGCATTAACGTTAGTTAATAATATTACAAAAGAAATTATAGATAAGTATAATTTACAACCAACTTTAGTACCTTCTGAAGAATATGATAAACTAGAACAAGAATATCTAAGAAAATATATAATTGATGTAGATATCATTCATAAAGCACAAGCTTTTGCTGCTGAAAAGGCGCAAGCAGAAATCGATAGAAATACATATCAAGCGATGGAAGCTTTTATTCACAATTTGAATACAATGCATAGTCGAGCAGGAGCACAGGTGCCTTTCAGTTCTATAAACTATGGTACTGATACTTCTCCTGAGGGCAGGTTAGTTATAAAAAACATTCTCCTAGCAACTGAAGCTGGTTTAGGTAATGGCGAAACACCTATCTTTCCAGTACATATCTTTAAGGTTAAAGAAGGTATAAATTATAATCCTAGTGATCCGAACTATGATATGTTTAAACTTGCATGTCGAGTAAGTGCAAAAAGGTTATTCCCAAATTTCTCATTTTTAGATGCACCATTTAATCTTAAATATTACAAACAGGGTCAACCAGAAACAGAGGTTGCCTACATGGGTTGTAGAACTAGGGTCATTGGTAATGTTTATGATCCTTCTATGGAAATTGTAAATGGTAGAGGAAATTTAAGTTTTACAACAATCAATCTCCCAAGGATTGCTTTAAGATGTAATAAAGATGTAAATAAATTTTTTAACGAATTAGATATAAAAATTGATTTAGTTATCGATCAACTTTTAGAGAGATATGAAATTCAAGCTCGTAAGAAAGTAAAAAATTATCCTTTCCTAATGGGACAAGGAGTATGGATTGATTCTGATAGACTTGGTTGGGAAGATGAAGTTAGGGAAGTATTAAAACATGGAACCCTAACAACTGGCTTTATTGGACTTGCAGAATGTTTAAAAGTATTGATTGGTAAACATCATGGTGAATCAGAAGAAGCACAAGAACTTGGGTTAAAAATAATCGGACATATGCGTAAACGTATGGATGAAACTAGTAAAAAATATCAAATGAACTTTACTCTAATTGCAACTCCTGCAGAAGGGTTAGCGGGAAGGTTTGTAAAAATGGATAGGGAAATATTTGGCTCTATTGAAGGTGTTACTGATAGAGAGTATTATACAAACAGTTTTCATGTTCCAGTTTACTATGAAATAAGTGCCTTCGATAAAATCAGAATTGAAGCGCCATATCATGAATTAACTAATGCTGGACATATTACATATGTTGAGGTAGATGGAGATCCAACTCAAAACCTTCAAGCTTTTGAAAAAATAATTAGAGCAATGAAAGAAGCAGGTATCGGATACGGTTCCATAAATCACCCAGTAGACAGAGATCCTGTATGTGGTTACACTGGAATCATCGGTGATACATGTCCATTATGTGGACGAGAAGAAGGAGATATCAAGTTTGAAAGAATAAGAAGGATTACAGGATACCTTGTAGGTTCACTTGAGAAGTTTAATGATGCAAAGAGAGCAGAAGAAAGAGATAGAATAAAGCATATGTCTTTCCGTAATTAAAATATATTAATTCAATAATACCAATAAAAATGGTGATAATAATGGAAACATATTTAAGAATTGCTGGTATAATCAAAGAATCAATAGTAGATGGACCAGGGATACGAATGGTTGTGTTTGCACAAGGTTGTAAACATAGATGTCCTGGATGTCACAATCCAGAAACTCATGCATTTGACGGAGGAACATTGGTAACAGTTGAATCAATTATCGAGCAAGCTAAAAAAAATCCACTACTGGATGGTATTACATTTAGTGGTGGTGACCCCTTTGAACAAGCTCCTGCCTTTTCTATTCTTGCTCGAGAAGCAAAAAAGTTAAACCTTGATATCGTGACTTATACAGGCTACACTTATGAATATCTTCTAGAGAATTTATCAAGGCATGATGGATGGGATACATTACTTGATCTAACAGATATACTTGTAGACGGAAAATATGAATCAAGTAAAAGAAATATCCTATTGAAGTTTCGAGGTTCGGAAAATCAAAGAATAATTGATGTGAAAAGATCAAAAATGGAAAATAAAATTGTTTTAGTAAACTAATCATTTATAATTTTAATTTTATATGAATCATAAAATTAAGATATTAATAATACAAAAAATTGAAACTCTCTTAAGAATAAGAGAGTTTTTATTTAATGTGTGCAATTGTTATATAATACGAAAGAATTAAATAAGAAAATAGATTTTTGGATGAGTAACTTTGATAATATTTGAATGTTAATTTCTAATATATATTAAAGTAAAAAAATTATAAAATATTTTCATTAAGCGACGAAATTATACGCTTCATTTGTCTTATTAAGTGAAGAAAATAAATGAGGTGAAATAATGCGCTTTAAGCAAAAATTTACTAAATACATTTCTGAAAATATTTTAAATGAAGAAAAGAATGGTTATGAACACATAAAGAATCATATTGATTATGAGAAAATATTTTCTAATTTTCGTAATAATACATATAAAATGAAACTAAGATTAAGTCTCAGCAAACTCTTCTTAACTTTTGTTTTATTAATTATTTGTTCCGCATTATTATTCAGTTCAATACCATCACATCCTCCAAAAAACAATGTTATTAGTGAAATACCAGAAATTGATAATAAATATATGAATAATGTTTTAAATGATTTATTTCAGGTAGATAATATTCAAATAATAGATTATGAAGATATGTTGAGTTATTATAGCCAGATTGGTAAAGCTTTGGAGGGATCTAAACTATATGAGATAGAATATTCTAATGAGGTGCGATACTTAAGTGGATATTTAGATAAGAATATTGTAGATGAATTGTATGAAGAATGGAGGAAGCACTTCTATACTATAAGTAAACGTCCCCCAATTTTTACTAATGAAGGATTAGGTACAGAATCAGGATATTGGTCTGAATTGGTTGATGATGAAGATTATTCTAAAAATGAATTAAATACTATTAATCGAGATAAAATTACTGGCAGATTACTTTTTTTTATCATGAATGTATTAGATAATTATGAAGATTATTTATCATTAATTAAATGGTATGAATATACAGATGATAGTTTGATAAAAAAAGAAATTGATGGATTAGTTCCAATTGTAGTAATTGCAGAGAAAAAATAACATTTAATTGTTAGTTTTAATGTTCTTAAGTTCCATTTTCCTGAATAATTTTATAGGTATTTTGATATCAAACGCGTCTAATATGGTTTTTAAATCAGGATCATCCAGATCATTAAACCTGTAATAATCACCGGG
>JAAZHN010000075.1 GCA_012510695.1 Mollicutes bacterium | reverse complement strand
ATATTAAACTTCTAATAACCACAATCTGCATTTTAATAATTACAAACCCCTTTATTATTTATAATTTAGGATTTATTTATTCAGCTATAACTAGTTATGGTTTAATAATTAGTTCTAAATATCTTAAAAGTGATAATTATCTAATAAGTTTACTAAAAGTCAGTCTAATTGCTTTTTTATTTAGTTTACCAATAACTGTCCAAAACTTTTATGAAATTAATCTCTTAACAGTTTTCAATAATTTAATTTTTGTTCCTTTAATATCGATTATTATATATCCATTTTCTTTATTAGTCTTTATCTTGCCTTTTTTAGAACCGATTTTAATAATTTTATTAAATATAACAGAAAATTTAGCCATTTTTCTTTCTTCACTTGCCATAAATTTAGTAATACCTAAAAATAATTGGTTAGTTATTTTATTATATTATTTAATGATTCATTTATTTTTAATTAATTATAAATATATATTTATCGCAGTTATATTGATCTTAAGTCCTTTATTATTGGTTAAATTTAACAATAATTATGAAGTATATTTTTTAGATGTTAATCAAGGTGATGCTATACTTATCCGTTCACCATATAATCAAGAAAACATAATGATCGATGTTGGAGGTAAACTTAAATTTAAGATAGATGACTGGGCAAAAAGAAAAAATGAATTTAACATAAGTGACAACATAATAACTTTTTTTAAAAGTTTAGGAATAATAAAAATTGATTGTCTAGTTGGAACTCATGGTGATGAAGATCATTTAGGAGAAGCAATTAATTTAGTAAATAATTTTAAAGTAGAGAAAGTAATATTTAATTGTAGTGAGTTTAATGAATTAGAACAAGATTTAATCAAAGTATTAGATAAAAAGGAAATACCATATTACTCATGTATTAAAGAATTAAATATTGATGATAATAAACTATATTTTTTGAATAATAAAGACTATGGTAATGAAAATGATAATTCAAGTGTTATTTATACAGAGCTAAATAATCATAAATTTCTATTTATGGGAGATGCAGGAATAGCAGTGGAAGAAGATTTAATTGAAAAATATAATTTAGAAAATATCGATGTTTTAAAAGTTGGACACCATGGAAGTAAAACAAGTAGTAGTAAAGAGTTTGTTAAAGAAATAAATCCTAAATACAGTGTAATTAGTGCTGGTAAGAATAATAGGTATGGACATCCAAATAAAGAAGTATTAGAGAATTTAGGAAATTCAAAAATATATAGAACAGATCAGGATGGGAGTATTATGTTTAAGATTAAAAATAATAAATTAAAAATAGAAACTTGTGCACCATAGAAAGGAGTAAATAATGGAAGATAAATATTATATTGAGTTAAAAGAAAAGCATTAAAAGTAGAAATATATGACAGAGTCAAAGATTATTCAAAAGATAGACATAAAGTTAGCGTATATTTTGAAACAGGGAAATTTTTAAGTGAGGCTGGTAAAGAATATGGTAAAAATATCATTAAACAATATTCTAAAAGTCTAATGTTAGAAGTTGGTAAAAAATACAATTATAGAACTTTATATAGAATGAGAAAATTCTATGAATTATTT
>JAAZHN010000005.1 GCA_012510695.1 Mollicutes bacterium | reverse complement strand
ACTATATGGTGTATATTCTTTAACATCTTTTACATAATGGTAATTATAAAATCTTTTATATTCATTATCACTTATAATTACTACCTTGTTTTGATTATCAAAAAGATTCATTAAATAAGTAGATATTTTACTATTAAATATAATAACTCCTACTAAAATAGTAACCATTACAAAGGAGAAAAACATTTTCTTGATCATCTTTATCACCTAGATTAATCTTATCATATTCCATAAAAAAAGAAATGTTATTTACCCATTTCCTTTACTTTCTTTGTCAACCTAGCTTTTTTACGGTTTTTAGTATTTTCTTTCATTAAACCTTTACCATAAGCTTGATCAATATTTGTTTTAGTTTGTTTTAATAATTCGTTTGCTTGTTCTTTATCATTAGCTAAAATTGCTTTTTCTAACTTTTTAGTTGAATTTTTTACTCTTGATGTAAAAACAACGTTTTGCTTAGCTTTTTTTTCACTTACTTTGATTGCTTTTTTTGATGCTTTTAAGTTTGCCATTATATTTCACCTCCATTTAAATACATCCTGATTTTATCAAATTATATTTTAGATTGCAAATGAAAAATAACAATATAGGTGGTAAATAAGCATTAATTTTTGTATAATGATTAATAGGTGAAATGAAATGGCTCAAGAAAACATTCGAAATTTTTGTATTATAGCTCATATCGATCATGGTAAAAGTACTTTAGCTGATCGAATTTTAGAGTTAACTAATGCAGTTAGTCAAAGAGAGATGAAGAGTCAGTTACTCGATAATATGGATCTTGAAAGAGAAAGAGGCATTACGATTAAATTAAAAGCAATAAAGTTAGATTATGAGTATAATAATCAAAAATATTTGCTTAATTTAATTGATACCCCAGGACATGTCGATTTTTCTTATGAAGTAAGTAGAAGTTTAGATGCTTGTGAAGGGGCGATTTTAGTAGTTGATGCTGCTCAAGGAATTGAAGCTCAAACCTTAGCTAATCTTTATTTGGCCTTAAATTCTGATTTAACCTTAATTCCAGTAATAAATAAAATTGATTTACCTAATGCAGATATTCCTAAGGTAAAAAAAGAATTAGTTGATGTTTTAGGATTTAATGAAAGTGAAATAATTCTTTGTAGTGGTAAAACCGGTGAAGGAGTTAAAGAGTTGGTTGAGGCAGTCATAAATAGAGTTAAGCCTCCAAAAATAGCAAATGAATCTCCACTTAGGGCTTTAATATTTGATAGTTATTTTGATCCTTATAATGGAGTAGTGGGAATGATAAAAATCGTCGATGGGAGGTTAAAAGTAGGCGATAAAATTAAAATGATGGCTACTGATGCATCGTATGAAGTGTTAGAGTTAGGTGTTCATACCCCAAAGCCTATTAAAAAAGATACTTTAATTTGTGGAGAGGTCGGCTATTTTAGTGCCTCGATTAAAGAAATAGGTAGTATTAAAGTTGGCGATACTGTAACTTTATTTGATAATCCTGCGAAAGAAAAACTACCAGGTTATAAAGAAGTAATGCCGATGGTATTTTCTGGTATTTATCCAATCGATGGGAATAAATATAATCAATTGAAAGAAGCCTTAGAAAAATTAAAATTAAATGATGCTTCCTTAACATTTGAAATGGAAAGTTCTGGAGCTTTAGGTTTTGGTTTTAGATGTGGGTTTTTAGGACTTCTTCACATGGAAATAATTACAGAAAGAATTAGAAGAGAATATAATATTGAAATAATCGCAACAAGTCCAAGTGTTATATATGAAGTTAAGTTAACTAATGGCGAAATTATTAAAGTAGATAGCCCAAATAAGTTACCAGATCGAACTCAAATATCTAGTATTAAAGAACCATTTATTCGTACTAATATATATGTACCAGCAGAGTATATTGGAGCTGTTTTAGAACTATGTGAAGAAAAAAGAGGGGTATATGATTCCGTTGAGTATTTAGACCCAACAAGAGCGAATATTCATTATTATTTACCATTAAATGAAATAGTCTATGATTTTTTTAATAAATTAAAATCATCAACTAAAGGTTATGCTTCATTTGATTATGATTTAGCTGATTATCAAGAAAGTAAACTAATTAAAATGGATATCTTAATTAATGGAGAAAAAGTTGATGTCTTAAGTGTGATAGTTCATGAATCACTTGCTTATAAAAGAGGTAAGGTAATAGTTGAAGCCTTAAAAGAAATTATTCCAAGACAACAATTTCAAGTTCCAATCCAAGCAGCGATTGGCTCAAAGATAATTGCTCGTGAAACGATAAGTGCTATTCGTAAAAATGTCTTAGCAAAATGTTATGGTGGCGATGTCTCAAGAAAAAGAAAACTATTAGAAAAACAAAAAGAAGGAAAAAAGAAAATGAAAATGATTGGTAAAGTAGAAATACCTGGAGATGCATTTTTATCTATCTTAAAAAGTGATAACAATTAAAAAAGACCATTAGGTCTTTT
>JAAZHN010000074.1 GCA_012510695.1 Mollicutes bacterium | reverse complement strand
ATTCATATGATTGTAAAATGGTTGAATACTTAGATTTATTATAAAATTTTAAATAATCTTCTTTGTTTATATTCTCAATAAATTTCATCTTATACCTCTATTTAAGTATATTATAAAATGTAAAAATAGCAAGTTTACTTTTAAATAATTCAATAGTATAATCAAAATGATAGGAATGATTAGAAGTGAAAAAATCAAAGGGAAAAAAAGCAGGTATGTCTAGTAAGTATATAACATTTGCTTTGATAGTTATGCTAGCTTTAGGCGGATCTGCATATTTTATTCATAATATATTACAAGAAGATGCTCCAGTTAATAAAGTAGAAATAGCTAAAGAGATAAAAGACTGGGGTTATACATTAGATGATCGTGATTCTGCTGTTATGAAAACATATTTTAATGAATTAAATGATGTTTTAACAAAAGAAGAAGTAGATTATGAAACTTATGCAAAAATATTATCTAAATTATATATAGTTGATTTATACACTTTAAATAATAAAATAAATGCTTCTGATATGCCATGTTTAGAATATATTTATCCAGGCACAGAAACAAGTTTTAAAAACAACTTATTTAGTACAATGTATAGAAGTATTGAAGATAATAAAGATAAGAAAAGAAAACAAAAACTACCAATTGTCTTAGATGTTGAAGTATTAGGCTCTAAAGAGGTTGAAACTAAAGTTAAAGATAAAGAGTTATCTGGATATGAAGTGAGTCTTAAATGGACTTATCAAGAAGATTTGGGTTATGATCAAGAAGCAATTATAACAGTTGTTAAATTAGATAAAAAATTATATGTCGTCATTCAAAAAGTAGATTGAAAATCTACTTTTTAATTTGTACTGTTATTTCAATACTAGACATCTGATCTGTTACAGTACCTGCTGGAACACTTTGGCCCACTACTACATTGTTATCTAACTCTTCATTATATAGTGGATGATCACTTCCAACTTCGGTAACTTTAATAGTTTTACCATTAGAGGTTGCCCAGTTTAAGGCAACACTTTTTGCTTGATTAATAAATTTAGGAACGGTTGATCTTTTTGTAGAATCAAATAAACCTTTACCAATTACAACTAATTCAACTTCTACATTTGCATCATAACTAAATGTTTTAACAGGGTCAGCTTTAATTAACCCTAAATTAATTTTCATTTCTTTGACTATTGCCTCTAAACTTCTTTTTTGATAAATCTCTGCTGAACCAACATTATGAATCATCAAGTTAGAGGTCTGTAAATAAAGTCTTTCCATAGTAATTGAATCTTTAACACCTTGTTTAGAATTAAATAATAAATTTCTGCCTACTTCATAGAAAGATAAAATTTGCTCTGTTTCCATATTAGTATCCATATTATCACTGATTGTATTTAATAATTTATAGAAAGCATCGACACTACGAATATTTTTAGCCTTGTCAATAATACCTTGAACAACTAATTGTTGATTTTGACCTCTGATAAAATCATTTCTTGGTCCTTTGTTATATGTTGGACATTGAAGTCTCATTTCTCCAGCTCCTGGATCATTTGGAAAATGTCTATTTCTTGATAAGGCTAGGGCTTGTTCACCATCTAATCTTTGTAAGCCTTCTTTAACGAATACTGTATCTTTGCCCCATTTTCTTTTAGAATTTTGTTCACAGAAACTATATGGAACATCAATATCAACTCCACCAACTGCATTGACAAGATCAACAAGTCCAGTAAAGTTTAATTTAACAAAGTAATCAATTTCAATACCAGTAAAATTGGTTATCGTATCAATCATACATTTAGTACCAGATACTGCAGAAGCATTAATTTTCATTTCTCTATTTTTACGACAAGTAATTGGTACATAGGTATCTCTTGGAATGCTTAAGAATGTTGATGATAATGTTTTAGGATTAAAGGTTATCAACATAATTGAATCACCCCTAAAGGCATCATTCTTTCTTAAATCACCTACAGTTGAATCGATTCCTAACAAAAGAATTGTAAATGGCTCACTAGTGCTTTTATTTCCTGACTCACTAGTTTTCTTAATTGTTTTTGTAATACTTTTATAGACAACTGTATTATTAGAAATACTACTATATAAATCATCTTCAATAAATAATGATTCATAATTACCAGGAATAAATATTCCTGTTAGAGTTTTACTATTTAAATCATTTAATAACTCATAATAATCATCATAATAAATTATTTCTAATTTATTTAATTTCTCTTTTTTTATTAATTCTTTAGCTAATTGATTACCCGCGATATCATCTTCACTTCTAATCATTCCTACTT
>JAAZHN010000073.1 GCA_012510695.1 Mollicutes bacterium | reverse complement strand
GTTATAAATAGAAGAAATAATTCTTGCTAATATAGTTGAGAGTAAGATTTTTTCTGTTAATAATAAAAATATTGAAAATAGAATTATATCTAAAATAAAGGAACTTATAGCAGATAATATATATTTAATAAATAATTTATAAATAATAATTGAATCTTTAATTGGATTAAAATGTGATGTTTTATTATTTTCAATATAAATTGTTCTTATTTTTACTTCTAAAATAGGAATATCTAGTTCTTGGCATTCAATTAACATATTAGTTTCATATTCATATCTTTCACCTTTAGTTTTTAAGAAGATTGGCATTAATATATCACTATAACCTCTTAAACCTGTTTGGGTATCTGAGATGGTTAATCCTAAAAATATTTTAAATACATTAATTGTAATTTTATTGCCAAATTTACTTCTAGGAGGTACATCTTTACTTGTAAAATCTCTTACTCCTAAAACTAATTTATGAGGATTTTTAAGTAGTGCTTCTGCTACTTTTTTAATATCTTTAACAGAGTGTTGACCATCACAATCAGCAACAACTGAGCCTTTAATATTAGGCATTTCATTTAATATGTAGTTAAATGCTGTTTTTATGGCTCTACCTTTACCTTGATTAACATGATGAGTTAAGACTGTATGCCGTTTAAATGACTTAAAAAAGTCTTTAAACTCCTCATTACAACCATCATCAATAATAATTAAATTATTAAATTCTTTTTCGGCTTCTTCAATAAATTTTTTAGTTATTCCTAGATCTGGATTATAAATAGGAATAATTATCGCAATATCTTTCATAATACTCCTAATCTAAATTAACTCGCATTTCAATAAATTTCCAACCATTATCATAAACAAAATACATACGATCATTTAACTGATCTGTTTGAGGAGTTCTAGCACGTCCTACCAATAAGTTTTTATCTAATTTAACAATGCAAGAAAATGCTTCATCACTATAAATATGACAATCACTTACTGATTCATTAGAGAAGGCTGGGTTTGCTAAAATATGTTTGCTAACAAACTGTCTATCGACAGATTTAAGCCATGTTTCAGCAGTAGACATCATCTTGGAATCAGGAATTAAGTTTTCTTTTAAGACATCTAAACCACCTCTAGTACCTCTTAAATCATTAGTAAAATATAGGCTCCAATTTTTGGCAAACTCTAATATATTTAATGGTTCTTTGATATTTTTTTGATAATCATCTGTTTTATAAAAATCATAATTAGTTATTGTATTACCATCTTTAGTATATTTAATTAATTCATTTTTGTTATTAAAAATTTCAATTTTCGGTTTTTTTGTAAAGTTAGTTAATTTATAAATATGAGTTTTTGGAAGTAATTCATTATCTATATCTTCAAAATCTACATAATCTTCTTTTTCACTAACCTTAGTATATTTTTCATCATTAACTTTTAGAGTAAAAGTACTTGGAATTTTAACTACATAATAATAGGCCCCGTTTTCACTGACAGGAGTTATTTCTTTAGTACTTAAGATCTGGTAATTTAATAAACCTAATTTAGTAACTTTTTTACCTTTATTTAATTTAACATTTAAAATTGAAATTTCATCTGCCTTGACAACATAATCATTTTCTTCTTCAGTAATCGTAATTTTTGAACTTTTTAAAACATCTTTATAGCTTTCAATATGTTCTTTTTTTACTTTAAAATATTTAGTTGGATTATATTTTGCTTCATTAACAACATTATTAATATAATTAAGTGGTTGATTATTTTCATAACCTTTTAAACTTACATAGACATATATTGATGAGGCAATCATTAAGATTAATAGAAAAATAGAGTAGAATAGGACAATTTTTTTAAACCTTGAATTTTTTTTCATTTTCTTACCTCTTTTCAATTACAAAAGCTGCGGGTAATTTCCATGATGAATTACTATAATATAATGTTACACTTGTCATTTCATATTTGTCGTTATAATACATTGAAGTAGAACTACCTCCATCAAGATTAGCTGCATTAACCGCACCTTGATTTTTCATTATTTTAATAAGATCTGCTGCTGTTGCACCTAAATGACCATTTTTACCACGGCCATCAGTTACTAGTAGTAAAACAGTTCCATCTTTTCTTTGACCGATTGCAGTACGAGGATTACCACCACTACCTGTTCCTTTTGTTTCACGGGGAGTACCATTAACTATTAATTTAACAAAATGGTTAACATCTTTATCCATTTGTTCTTGGAAAGATACTGCATCGCGAATTCTTTCTTTTTTTACTAAATCTTCAACTTTTTTAGCACTATAACCACTTAAGTCGATTATTCTTAATAAATTATCTTCATCAAATCCAATTAAGTGTAGACCACCCATCCCTGGACGATTCATTTGGATTTGCCCATCAGCAACAACTACTCCTAGGGGTCTACCACCTTTATTTAAGGTTGACTCATATAAACCACCGTTAATCCCACCAATCGCATCAACTTGTTTAACTAACTTATCTAATTCTAAACCATATTCTTTCCACGGATAAGTAGTTGAAAGTTTTAATCTTGATGGATCATTAACAATCATCATTTTAGCCCCAAAGGAATTACCAGGTATATTAATTATTTCAATCGCGTCTTTGTCTTGAGTACCAATTTGAATTAAATCTTTATCCTCTTCTAAATCTAAGTCTTCCATTTTATTAGAATCAACTATTTTTTTAATCTCATCTTCAGGTAATAACCAAGATGCTAAAAATTTCATCTGACCAGTTTCTAAGATTGTTGTAACAAATAAAGTCTTAGCCGTCGGGGAGACATTACTTGTAATTAATTTTAGGGTTATAAATAATGTAATAAGTATTGAAACTATCGTTATTAATAAGAGCCCAAAACCTTTCATAATAATATTTAAAATTTTTTTCATAATATATCTACCTCACAGTATATATTCTAGCACATTATCGATATTTTAAAATGATATCTTGTCAAATCTCTTTAATAAGGTTATGATTAATTTAGGATGTGATTTATAATGAAGAAAACTATTTTTATAATTGAAGTATTAGTTATCATTGTTGGTATTACTTTTGTTATTTTAAAATATGGGTCTAAAAATGGTGAAGACATTAAAAGTGTTGATTTAACAAGTGAAATTAAAGCAAATTATAATGAGTTTGTTAAATCTAATAAAGAAGCAAAACTTTATAGACTAAATAAAAATGAGTATGAAGAGTCAGGAATGGTTAGTAAAGACATAGTCTTACATCTTGATGAATTTACTAATAATAAATATTATAAATTAAAAAATATGGATTATTATATAAATTATTTAGATGTAGTTATTTC
>JAAZHN010000072.1 GCA_012510695.1 Mollicutes bacterium | reverse complement strand
TTCTTGATTAGAAGTATTAACTTCTAATACAATATTTTTGATATTATCAGAGGATTTTTTCATTGTATACTCTAATAATTTACTACCTATTCCTTGTTTCCTCTTCATTTTATCAACAACTATGTTTACAATTTCAATTGTCTCATCTATTTCAATAAAATGAATAAAACCACTCAAAACATCTTTATCAAGATATATGTACATTTTTTCATATTTATCAGCAATTATTCTTTCTAGAGGAAATAATTTCTTATAATTGGAATTAACTAATTTACCCAGATTATTTATATCATCCTCATACTCAATAGTTGCTTCTTTAATCATTTTCTATCTCAATACTTTTTACATATAATGGATTTACTTCATGTGGATTAAGCGGGCTTTTTTCTTTCATATGTTCAAATATTAAGTCAACATTGATTTTTAAATCATCTTTTAGAACCATTCTTTCTAATCTTTTCTCAACTATGTGTTTAGAAAAATTTTCAAATGATAAATAATTTGGCTCAGACATTTCTTCATTTAGTTGGTTAAATATTGAAAAGTAATAGCCTTTTTTATCTGCGATTGCGATTAATTTACCTGAACCTGGGTTATTACCAACTGCGTACATTTCTAGTGTAGTTAAAGTTTTAATTGGAATTTTTAAAGTATAGGTTAAGGTTTTAGCAATTACTACTCCAATTCTTACTCCAGTAAAACTACCAGGACCAATAATAACAAATACCTCATTTAAATCATTAACATTAACTTCTTTTTCACTTAATAGTTGATGTAATGTTGAAAGAGCAACGGTTGAATGATTTTGTGGTGATGAAGTACTTTTTAAATGCAAAAATATTCCATCTTTATAAAGAACCATTAAAACTTCATCAGCATGAGTGTCAATTAATAATGAATACATCTTATCCCCACCTTAAAGTATTGCACTGCAAATATCTTCATATTCTTTACCGATTGGTTTAAATAACAATACTCTTGTATTTTCATCGACAATTACAAATTTAATTTCTAATCTTTCTTTTGGTAATTCTTTTTTAATTAAAGAAGACCATTCGATAATTGTAACTCCATCTTTAGTAAAATAATCAGCTAAACCAGTTTCATTTTCATTATCTTCTAAACGATAAACATCCATATGATAAAGAGGCATTTCACCATTTAAATATTCTTTTACAAGATTAAAAGTTGGTGAAGTAATAACTTCTGTAATACCTAAGGCTGAGGCAAAACCTTTAACAAATACTGTTTTGCCACTACCTAATTCACCATCTAAACAAATAACCATATTAGAAAATTTTTCTGATTCTAAGTTTTCAGCTATTCTCATTGTTTCAACTTCACTACGAGAAGTTATTTTATATTCCATTAATATCACCTAATCTAATTATATGAAAATAATCTCTTATAAACAACTATTATTTGTCAACTAGACAATTTAAACAATTAAAAACAACTCATAAAGAGTTGTAAATTAAAGCAAAAAAAATATTGGCAACTACCTATTTTCACTTTCGCTATCGTCGGCGTATTAGTGCTTAACTACTCTGTTCGGTATGGGAAGAGGTGTATCCACTAAGCTATCGTCACCAATAAAGGATTAATTGTCCTTTAAAAACAAGATAATGCTCTCACCAAATTAATGGGATTAAATCCTCGAACTATTAGTACTGGTCAACTCAAAATATTGCTATTCTTCCATCTCCAGCCTATCAACCTTGTAGTCTGCAAGGGTTCTTACTATATACATATGGGAAAATTCATCTTGGAAGGGGCTTCCCGCTTATATGCTTTCAGCGGTTATCCTGTCCATACATAGCTACTCTGCACTGCAACTGGCGTTACAACAGATACACCATAGGTATGTCCAATCCGGTCCTCTCGTACTAGGATCAGCTCTCCTCAATTTTCCTGCGCCCACGACGGATAGGGACCGAACTGTCTCACGACGTTCTGAACCCAGCTCGCGTGCCACTTTAATGGGCGAACAGCCCAACCCTTGGAAGCGAATCCACCTCCAGGATGTGACGAGCCGACATCGAGGTGCCAAACACCACCGTCTATGTGAACTATTGGGTGGTATCAGCCTGTTATCCCCAGGGTAACTTTTATCCGTTAAGCGACGGCAATTCCATATTCTACCGCCTGATCACTATGCCCTGCTTTCGCACCTGCTCGACTTGTAGGTCTCGCAGTCAAGCTCCCTTGTGCCATTACGCTCTATGAATGATTTCCAACCATTCTGAGGGAACCATTGGGCGCCTCCGTTACTGTTTAGGAGGCGACCGCCCCAGTCAAACTGCCCACCAGACACTGTCCTCCAACCAGATAATGGTTGCGAGTTAGAAATCAAGTAATGTAAGGGTGGTATTCCAAGGGTGACTCCACTAAAACTAGCATCTTAGCTTCAAAGTCTACCACCTATCCTCTACATACATCACCTAATGTCAATATCAAGTTACAGTAAAGCTCCATGGGGTCTTTCCGTCCTGTCGCGGGTAACCTGCATTTTCACAGGTATTAAGATTTCACCGAGTCTATGGTTGAGACAGCTCCCAGATCATTGCGCCTTTCGTGCGGGTCAGAACTTACCTGACA
>JAAZHN010000071.1 GCA_012510695.1 Mollicutes bacterium | reverse complement strand
ATTTAGTAATTGTCTTAGAAATTATTTTTTCATTATATTCTTTTTTCTTTAAATACTGTCTAATCTCTTTTTCAGTTCTTAATTTAATATTTATATATTTTAAAGAATCATGATACGACTTATACTCTTCATTAGCACTTAATACTTGATCTAGTGTTTTATCATCGATTTCTTTACTAAGAAGTAAATTATATTTTAAAATAATTTCATCATATATTTTATATTTTTTTGCATCTATTGCTACTTCATATAAACCATTTCTAAGTTTTTTATAACTATCAATTCTCATGATTATTCTCTTTATATTTTTTACATTGTAAATCAAGGTCTTCAAATAGTTTATCAACATCTTTTTTTTCGGTTAATCTAGCTCCACTTGCAAGTTTATGACCACCACCATTGTAGTCAGAAGCTACTTCATTTACAATCGGTCCTCTTGAACGAATATTTACTTTATAAATCTTATTTTTAGCGTCATATGAAGCAAATGACCAAACAAGTAATTCTTTAATATAATTAAAATCATTAATCATATTGGAGGCCGCGGATGAATCAACTCCCATTTCTTTAATCGTTTGTTCATCTAAAATAATATAACCAAAATTATTTTCTGTTATAGTTAAATTAGTAGCGATATAAGCTTGAAATTTAACTTCTGCAATCGGTCTTGTATACAATTTTTCATACATCTTTGACATATCAATTTTAAAGTCTTTTAATAATCTTGAAACTGTTCTAAATGTTCGATAGTTAGTATAGCCTAATAAGAAGCGATCACTATCTGCGACAATACCGACAAATAATTTAGAAGCAATATCTGCATTCATTTTTAATTTTGAACTTAAAATGATATCCGCGACTAACTGGGCTGCTGAAGAAGATGATTCATCAACATAAGTAACTGTCGCCATATCAAATAAATCTTCTTTAGGATGATGATCAATTAAAATTAAATCATTATATTTAGAAACATCTACTGAATCTAAGCGATAAGTATTGGGATTATCAACTACTATTAATAATGGATTATTTAATTTGCTTTCATCTACCTTATCAAGTTGACCTAAAAATTTGAATTTTGCCACATGAACACCAACCGCATAAACTTTTTTATCGGGATAAGTATTTTTGATGACATCTCTTAGGGCAATTTGAGAAGCAACAGCATCTGGATCTGGTCCAATATGTCTTGCTATTACGATTTCATCATATTTTTTAATTAATTTTAAGATTTTTCTAATCATCCAATCATTCCTTAGTAACAAGTTCATATGTATCTTTTGCAATCATTAATTCTTCATTAGTTGGGACAATATAAACCATTATTTTTGAATCTTCAGTAGAAATTTTTCTAAATTTTCCACGAACATCATTTAACTGAGGATCGATTTTTACTCCTAAACTTTTTAAATTATCAATAACCATTTGACGAGTTAAAGCACTGTTTTCACCAATTCCAGCAGTAAAACAAATAACATCAGATCCTTCTAGTAAATTATTATACATGGCAACATAATTAGCGACTCTTCTAGCGGCCATTTTTTGGGTTAAATCACATAATTCATTACCCTCTTCAGCACCATTTTCAATATCTCTTGAATCACTACTAACACCACTGATTCCTAAAAAGCCACTTTTCTTATTTAGGTCATTCATTACTTCATCAACAGTTTTATTTTCTTTTTTCATAATATATGGAATTATACTTGCATCAATATCCCCAGTTCTAGTACCCATTATTAGGCCCACTAGAGGAGTAAATCCCATTGAAGTATCAACTACTTCACCTTTAGAATTAATCGCTGTAATTGATGAGCCATTACCTAGATGACAGGTAATTACTTTTAAATCATTTTGGCCTAGGTGCTCACGAATAGTTAAATCAACATAACGATGGGAAGTGCCATGATAACCATACTTTCTTACTCCATAATTCTCATACCATTCATAAGGAGTTGCATATAAATACTCTGTTTTTTTCATTGTTTGATGAAATGAAGTATCAAATACTGCTGTCATCAAAGTATTAGGTAAATATTCTTTAAATACTTCAATTCCCACCATATTAACTGGGTTATGTAAAGGAGCTAATTCAAAGTAATTTGGAAATACATTTAAGAACTCATCATCAATAATAATACTTTTGTTATATTCTCCTCCATTTAATACACGATGACCAATTCCTTCAAGTTCTTCTAAAGAAACAATTATTTTATTAGTCAACAATTCATCAATCAAGTACTTTACTGCAGTTTTGTGATTATCTAATTCCACTTCTTTTTTAATTTTTTCTCCATTTAATTTAATCGAATAAAAAGAATTATTAATTCCGATTCTTTCAAATGTCCCACTAATTAGTTCTTCTCCTGCTGGCATTTCAAATAAAGTAAACTTTAATGATGAACTCCCAGCATTTACTGATAAAATTTTCATAAACTCACTCTTTTCTATATCTACTATATCATAAATAGCTATAATATATCGTCAAACTGACGAATATTTTGGCTAATTACTTCTTTTTTTTCTAAGCATTCTTTAATCATACTCTCATAATCGATTAAGGCTTCATATTCTAAACATTTTTTTAATGTTGGATTGATTACAGGGTGTTCTGGTACAAAGATTGTACAACAATCCTCAAATGGTAAAATACTTGTTTCATAAGTACCAATCTCTTTAGCAAGATCGATTATTTCAGATTTATCAAAACAAGCAAGAGGACGAATAATTGGCAAATCAGAAACTTCTTCAACAACCCTCATACTTGTTAATGTTTGAGATGCAACTTGGCCAATACTTTCACCATTAACTATTATTTGACATTTTTTCTCTTTCGCGACTATTGAGGCAATTCTATACATCATTCTTCTTAAAATAGTTATTAAATATTCATGAGGTATATTTTTATATATTGCTTCTTGAATTTCTGTTAAATTAATAATATTAATTTTAATCTCATTACCATACTTAGAAATTATTTTTTTTAATTCTAAAACTTTATTCTTAGCTTCTAAACTTGTGTGAGGAGGACTTTCAAAATAGATTGCTTCAAGAGATACTCCTCTTTTCATCGCTAGATAACCCGCGACTGGTGAATCTATTCCTCCACTTAACATTAAAAGTCCTTTACCAGAAGTTCCAACTGGTAAACCTTTTGCTCCCATAAAAGATTCAAAATAAATATATGAAGTATTATTTCTAATTTCTAAATTAACAACT
>JAAZHN010000070.1 GCA_012510695.1 Mollicutes bacterium | reverse complement strand
TGTTAGATTGTTTATTACATCATTAAATCTAATTGCATAATCTATTGGCTCGCTGGTATTATTTTTAATTGTTATATTTTTAGTTACTGTTGTCTGTGTACTATTGATTACTATATCTGAGCCATTTTCATAATTAACTTCTACTCCTTTATTAGACAGTTTGGTAGTTAATTCTGTCGGATTTCCAATAATTTTAGGCACATAATAAGAGTATGTTAGACCCATAGCTATGGTTATAACAAAGAAAGATATCATTAATGTGTATGCCAGTAACCTTTTCATATCTTATTCACCTATTTTAATTTTAACATATTAAATTTATCATTCAATAAATAAACTGCTTCTTTGACATTGTTTTCATCCGCGATAATGAGATATTCTTTGGCTTTCTTTGGATCGTTTTCTAAATAATAATACTTTGCTAAATTATAATATGCATAGTAGCAAACTTCTTGGTAAGGAGATTCGATAGCTTTCTTATAATAAATATAAGCGGTATCTAGGTCATTGTTTTTACGATAGTATTCTCCTACTCTGTTTAATGCCCAACTATTGTTAAGATCTGCACTTAGTTTATAGTAATTAATACTTTTTTCAGGGTTTGTCTTTTCATATATTTTGCCTAAATTATTTAGAGCAAAAACATATCCATACTCACTAGCCTTTTCATAATATTTGGTTGCCTTGTTTTTATCGATTGTTTTTTCTGGGTTATTACCATTTAAATAACAATTACCCATTGTATTTAGGGCTGCGATGTTACCTAGTTTTATTGCTTTATTTAAATACTCCCAAGCGATATTAAAATCTTTATTAACTTTATTAGTTAAAATTAAATTAGCAACCATCCAACAACCTTTAGGATGATCTTTTTTAGCAGATTCTAAATAATAGTTGTAACTTTCTTCATAATTAATATTACCAGTTATAAGGCCACTAAATTCTAAAGAACCAAGTTCAGCATTAGCATACATATTGTTTTTCTTTGCTAATTCTTTTAAAGAAGTAATATAACTTATTCCTTCATATAATTTGATTCTTAAATAATCATCTATTTCTTCTTTATTAGTAGTTATTTTTATTTTTTCTTCATACCTTGGTTGTTTATTTTCTAAAACTGTGTAAATTAAATAATTAATTAAACACTCATATAAATTATTTTCTTCATATAACTTATTAACTTTATTTAAAAATAACTCACTTACATATACATCACTTTTAGCTAAAAGATATAATCTTTCACATAATAATTTTAACTTTTTATTATTATTAATAATCTCTAAATTAATTTTATCTTTTTGATATATAGTTTCATTTAAAATTGACAATATATTTGTAACTATGTCTATAAATATATACTTATCTTTTTCATATTTTTCAGATAAATCAATATATATTTGTTTATATAAAACACTTATTGCTCGGTAACCAGTACAATAATTATTAACAGTTGTTTTATTAACATCTTGATTATTAAACATTGCATAAAAAATTTCTAACTGCATCGCGGTTGATTTATTTTCTGAAATATCTTTAATTAAATTAAAAAGATTTCCTAAAGATAAATATTTTTCATTACTATTCATTTTTATATAATTATTTTTCATATAAAAATTATATCATATGTGGACTAATGTGGATTATCTAATCTAGATATTATTTTATTAAATTATATAATTAAAATAGAAAGGAAAATATATATGAAAAAATTTTGGAAAAATTATAAGTCATCAATCATCTTACTTGGTTCAATTATAGTAGGAGGAATATTAGGTTTAATATTTAAAGAAAAAACAGTTGTGATTAAACCACTTGGAGATTTATTTTTAAATTTATTATTGGTTATTATTGTTCCTTTAATATTTTTAACTATTACTACTTCAATTGGCAAGATGAAACAACCAAAAAGATTAAGTAAAATATTAACATCAATTGTTATAGTATTTATTATTACTTCAGTAGTAAGTGTTTTAATTGGAATAGTTAGCACGAGGGTTTCTTTAGTTAATCCAATTGATAGTGAAAAAATTGTTGAATCTTTAGATATGGGCTTAAAAGAAGAAGTAATTGAATTAAATTTACTTGAGAGAACTGTAAGTATGATTAGCGTTAATAATTTTAGTAAGTTATTTACAAATGAAAATATGATTGCTTTAATCTTATTTTCAGTCATGATTGGAATTGCAATTAATATGGCAAAAGAAAAAGGTTCTAAGTTTTTAGAAGTCCTTGATAGTGCTAATTCGGTTGTGGAAAAGTTTATTAAATTAATAATGTATTATGCTCCGATTGGACTAGGCGCTTATTTTGCAACAATGACAGGATCTTTTGGTAATGAAATAGCTTTTGGTTATTTAAGAGTATTTATTATTTATACTATTGCTGCTTTATTTATCTACTTTGTTATTTATTCTTTATATGCCTTTATAGGTGGAGGTAAAAAAGGAT
>JAAZHN010000069.1 GCA_012510695.1 Mollicutes bacterium | reverse complement strand
GAGTAAAGGCATCATACCCTGCATATTCTTTAAGAGGTGTTAAATACTTGGTAATTTTCTCTTTTATAGAGTTTTGATCTAGTTTTAACCAAGCGATGATTCTTTCTAGTTTTCTAACAGTTATTTTTTTAGAAATAAGTTCTTCTTCAAAAGCATCAATTCTCGATTGATCAAAGATTAAAACAATTCTTGCTTTTTGTAATCTTTTTTCTAATTCTACTACTTCTCTTATTTGAACTTCTAGCACTCTTTCTAATTCTTCTAGTTCCATACTATCCCCTTTATCTTAATTATTTTCATTTTTATGTTCATCAAAGATGTTTTTCTTTAAGGTAAATGAATTTTTATTTAACTTGGTTATTTCATTTACTCGATTATCTAAACTATTTTCATCAAATTTATAATATTGTTTACTTAAGTTTGAAACAATTAAAGCTAATTTTCTTAAACCTAAATAATTTACCTTACGCATACCATTTTGTTCTCTTACAACATTGTTTGTATATTTGTTATAAACAAATACTTCATAATCAACGAAGGCTTCGATTGCATCAAGGGCATGAGTTAAATCTGTTACAACACTATTTCCTGCTTTTACTTTTTCTAAGTAATGTCTTACATCAGAAACATTTACAACTTGATATGTTGGATTAACCTTAGCAAATACTGAATATAAGAAACTTGGATTTGGTGAATATACTGCATTTTTTAAAATCTTTTTTAGGAAATTGATATCTAAAAACTTTAAATCTTCTACATAAACAACACCATATGGCATTTTATTTAAACTATGTTTATTACTATTTGGTTTTTTCTCTTTGCGCATTACTTCAATTGGAAATGTTTTCTCAATTTCATATTGAGATTGATGACCTTCTAAGTATGAGATAAATTTAGAAACTTCTTCATCAGAAAGGTTTACATCTTCTACTTCTGTAATAATGTTTTCAATTTGTCGATAAGTAATACTATCTAATCCTTTTACTTGAGAAATGATAATGTTTTTAAGAGTTCTTTCCACATCAGTTATCTTCATTAAAGGTAAGGCTTCATCATAAACTGCCTTTAATAGTCTCTTATTAGCATTTGAAGTTGACAGTTCATTAACTAAAGAAAGCAGTGTTGATCTTAGACCAATATTACCTCTTAATAATTCTGAAGATAAAATTCTTTGAATATAACTATCAACAATAATCGCTAAATCATCGCGAACGGCAACTTCTTTTAAACCAATATCGGTTGCATTTTTAACCATGTAAGCCTTTAATTCTGCTTCATTATTAAACATTGAAGAAGTAAAACGATCAATGTCTTGAATTTTACTTTGATCATACATTTCTGGATGGAATAATATCCCCCAATTTATTGGAATAACGTTTCCTCTTTGTTTATATATACCTAAAAAATATTCTATATTTCTCATATAACCAACTCCCCTTGGTTGAGTATCTTAGCAAAAACAGGGCTCTTTGTCAATAAAAATGAGAACTTAAGATTTTTCAAAAGATGACACATTTAATATTTAGTCATAAAAAAAACCAAGATAACTTGGTTTTAGGTTTTTAAATATTACTAAATTTTTTATCTTTATAAGATAAATAATATACTGCCGCTGCTCCTAGGATTATTAGACCTGCTCCAATTGTATTTGTTACAGCAGTTTTAGGATTTTTAACTGTTCCAGTACTTCCACCTGTCGTTGAGTCTTTTTTCATATCATTATTGTAAACATTAATACAAGATTCTCCTTCACAAAATTGGCTGTCTTTTAATTTTATATTCCAATTTTGAGCATCTGTTACTTTAAAAGTAACACTAAAGGCATCTACTTCTCCAACTAATGGTTCTAAGGTTTCCATTGTAATTATTCCTTCTTCATGAGTAACACTGTCTACTGCTAAACCATCAATACTAACAAATTCTAATCCTGTTGATTCAGAAATATTGGTTGTGTATTTAGTTAAATTACCTGATTTAATTAATGTATGGAATGTAATTACAACATTGCCTCCTTTTTCCTTGTACTTAAGGCGCATTCTACCATTTACTGCAAGTGCATTTAAAGGTAAGGCAACTAACAATAATAATACAAATAAATACTTAACTTTTTTCACTCTTAACTCTCCTATCTTGATTTAAAGATAACAAACTATATTAAGATAATCAACATTATAACGATTAAATTTACGCTTATAATGTTAATAACTTAAAAAATAACCGTAAAGGTTATTTTTCATATTTGCAATCTAGACATTTAGTTTTATCTTTTTTAATAGTTAATGTTCCTCCACACTCTGGACATTTTTCTTTAATTGGTAGATCCCAAGAAGCAAAGTCACATTTTGGATAGTTTGAACAACCATAAAATATTTTTCCTTTACGAGTTATTTTTTCAACTACTTTACCATCACATTTTGGACAATCGATTATTTCTTTTACTTCTCTTGGTTCTTTTTTAATATATTTACATTTTGGATAGTTAGAACATGCTGTAAATTCACCATATTTACCCTTACGAATAACTAGGTCTCCACCACACTCTGGGCATGATTCTCCTGTTGTCACTGGAGCTTTTTTCTCAATAGTTTCAAATGATTTTTGAACCATTGGTTCAAATTCTTCATAAAAGTCTTTTAAAACTTTAACATTATCTAATTTATTTTCAGCTATTTCATCTAAATCTGTTTCCATTTTTGCGGTATATTCTACATTGATAATATGACTGAATCCTTCTTCTAATTTATCAGTTATTTCCATTCCCATTTCTGTTGGTTGGAATTTCTTATCAACTGTTAAAACATAATCCCTTTCTTTAATTTTCTCCATTATACTTGCATAAGTACTGGGTCTGCCGATTCCTAATTTTTCTAACTCATTAATTAATGAAGCTTCAGTATATCTAGCTGCTGGTTTAGTAAAATGTTGACTTTTATTAATTTCTTTAGCAATCAAAACATTACTTTTATAGTCTTTAAAGTTTGGTAATATAACATCTTCTGATTTTTCATATTCTTTATAGACTTTTAAATAACCATCAAATGTTAAGACTTGACCAGTTGCTTTAAATTCATAACCATTATTAAGTAGTGAGATGGAAGTTGCAAGTACCTTAGCATCTTTCATTAATGATGCTAAAGATCTAATATAGATCATTTTATATAATTTATATTCATCTGGTGTTAAATACTCTTTGATTTTATCTGGTTCACGCATTAAGCTAGTTGGTCTAATTGCTTCATGAGCATCTTGGACATTAGTTTTCTTTTTACTAACCTTAACACTTCCCACATATTCTTCCCCATATTTTTTCTTAATATAAGTGAATGCATCTTTAACAAATTCATTAGAAAATCTTGTTGAATCTGTACGCATATAAGTAATTAGCCCTACTGTTTCTGAGCCAATATCGATTCCTTCATAAAGTTTTTGAGCAACTCTCATCGTTTTAGAAGAACCAAATCCTAACCTGGTTGAGGCCATCTGTTGAAGAGTTGATGTTATAAGAGGCATTACTCCTTTTTTATTTTTAGGTGTTTCCTTAATCTCTTCAATCGTAAATGATTTGTCTAAAGAATCTAATATATCATTAGCTTCTTTTTCACCATGGATTTCTATTTTTTTACCATGATATTTTTCTAACATAGCCTTAAAGTCAGTAAATACTGCTTCAATTTCCCAATATTCTTCTGGAATAAAAGCTAATATTTCTCTTTCTCTTTCAACAATTAATTTTAAAGCAACACTTTGTACTCTTCCCGCACTTTTTCCTCCTGTTTTACTTTGTATTAATTTACTTAACCTAAAACCGATTATTCGATCAAGTATTCTTCTTGTTTCTTGACTTTTAACTAAATTATTATCAATTTTTCTTGGGTTTTTAATTGCCTCTAAGACAGCTTTTTCTGTTATTTCATTAAATATTATTCTTTCATATTTATCTTCTTTTAAATCTAATGAATCTAATAAATGCCAACTAATTGCTTCACCTTCACGGTCTGGGTCAGTTGCTAAATAGACAAGATCACTATCTTTAGCATCTTTTTTTAGAGCTGTGATGATTTTGCTTTTACCTTTAATTGGTACATAACTCGCTATAAAATCATTTTCCGTATCTACCCCAAAACCATATTTACCACTTGTCGCGAGATCTCTAATATGTCCCATACAAGAAACTACTTTATATTCTTTACCTAAATATTTGGTAATTGTCTTTGTCTTACTAGGGGACTCAACAATAACTAACTTTTTCATAATAATCTCCTTTCTTTTTTATTTAATTGTTAATATACTTTTTTCTTGCTTGTTCTAAATGATAAAAATAATTACTTTTTATTGCTAAATTAGACATTTTTTGTTTTAAATTTATCACTGTATTTATTTCAATTATTTCCTCATCAGAGTAACCGACATCTTCATTATCTGGATCATTTAAAATAAAATTATCATTAGAGGCATTAAAGAATCCTACTTCATCTTGCCATGATCCATCTGTAAATATTGCTCTTTTCTCACTATTTGGATCAAATATGTCTTCTCCTACATAATATCTTGGATCATAATCTAAGTCAAAAAGATTTAAGATTGTCGGTGCTAAATCAATAATTGAAACATAATCATCAATTATTTTTCCTTGAATTTGTGAGTTATAAATAATTAAAGGTGTTTTTTCGATATTTTTATTTTTACCTGCTTCTTCTCCTAAAACATCTACTTGTTGTTTAACACCTAAACTATATGGTTGATGATCACCAAAAAGAATAATAACTGTATCATCTAACTTATTAGTTCTTTCTAATTCTTCTAGTAAATATTTTATGCCTTGATCTAGTTCATAAACTTTCGAATAGTATCTTTTTAGAGAATTAGTAATGTTTAAATCTTTAAATAAATCAAAATTTTTATTACCATAAATACTTCCTACATTATATGGTGCATGCGCGGTTACCGTGGTCATTAAAGACATAAATCTATCTTCATTAATAAAATTTGGTAAACCTTTTTCGAATAATTCAACATCACTTGGCCAATGTTTATTAATGACTTTTATTTTTAATGCTTGAGCATTATAATATTTTTGACTACCACTGTTAAGGTGAATATCATTACGGTAATAATATTGATCAACATAGTTATGATATGAAGAAGCATAATAGCCTGATTCTTTAAATTTATTGAACAATGCTTGAGGATAAATGTTTTTTCTATATGTATTTGCTGTACAACTATTATTAATAGTATATAAGCCAACTAAAGCTGTCATTTCATTATTACCAGTTGGACAACTATTTCTTGGGGAATAAAAGTTATTAAAACTTATTCCTTCATTCCATAATTTATAAAGATTAGGAAAATATTCTTCATTAATTCCTAATAAACTAATCGATTCCATCATAATAAGAATTAAATTTTTATCTTTAAATAAGCCAGTATACTCATTTCTTTCAGTTATTCTTCGATTAATAAAATAACTATTTATTTGTTTAAGTCTAGTATTTTTTTCATTTTCGATTATTGCTTCCCAAATGCTGTCATCAATTATTCTTGAATCATCTGTTTCCACAATTGTTTCTTTGGGGGGATTTATAACTATGTGCTCAATTGGAGCTTCACTTGGGAAAATAAAACTATTTAAATCAATAATAAAAAACATTGTCACCCCAAATTGATCAACCGCGACTGATTGATTATCTGGATTACGAAAAAGATCAATATTTTTTTCAAATTGATATCTACTTTGCATAAATGGAGCGATTAAAGATAAATAGTATATAAACATCAAAAATAATGTCACACTTACATTTATTAGCCCTCTTAAAAATATATTAAGATGCTTATTATGATTTAATTGAATTATTTCTAAATTAACTTTTTTCTTTAAATAAGGCTATATTATTAAATAATAACTAATTAT
>JAAZHN010000068.1 GCA_012510695.1 Mollicutes bacterium | reverse complement strand
TACAAAGTATATTTATTAATAATAATGATTAGTATAATAATCTGTTCAATTGGGGGTTTAATACCTTTAATAAGCCGAATGAAAAAGCCAATTATAAGCAATATAAAACACTTCTAAGAAGTGTTTTAATTTTTATTGTTGATTAGAAAATAGTTCGCTTTCTTCATTATATTCAATCCATTTTGATCTTGATTGATTTACATCATCACCACCATAAGTTGTTACAAAATCGCTCAAGCAACGGTTACCATCTTCATCACAAACTAGATTGAAGTCATTATAATTTGTAGTTTTATTATAACTCTTTATTTCTTTGATGTTTTCACCTGATAAACTAAATGAATACATTGGTTGACCAAGATATATGTCTTGTCCATCTCTAACTATTTTATCAATAGCATTAGAACCTTTACTATCAGTCCAGTTTCTTCCTAATTCACGATGATCTAATTTTACATTATTAATATCAATTATTCTTGAGATTAGAGCAATTTTTATTTCTTCCAGTAAACCTGGAGTTAACATGGCGCATGTGCCATCATCAAGACAAGCTGCAGTATAACAACGGTCTGCTGAGCAGTATATTTCATTTTTAATAAAGTAATCACACTCATATTTTTTATTACCGACTTCTTTGGCATAAATATCTAATAGACGATTATTTATTCCTAGTTTTGTAATATCAAATTCATAAGAATATTTCCCAGCTCTTGCTCTTAAATTAATTGGGAACCCATAACCTAAAGAATTAAACTGATTATTATTTTTGACTTTTTGTGGTAAGTCTTCTTGAGTTACAACTTTACCAGATGGCTTTATTGAATAGAGTTCAACATTAGGTCCGTAATTTATCATAATCCCCGCACTATCTTTGGCAAACTCAAATGTCTCTAAAGTTGTAGTTGCTTTATGACTATTTATAAATTCAACAGCATTTATATCTAGATTACTAATGTTTGTATTTAGTGAAGGAAATGTAAATGACTGAGGTTTGCTATTACAAACAAATGAATCAGTACAATATTCTTTTTCTGTGGTTGGAGTTATATCTTTCTCTTTTATTACTAAATTTATTTTTTTAAATATTTCAGAAGATATCGAAGGATCTAACTTCATATCTTGATAATGGAAATTCTCTATTTTAGGTAAGTCAGATTCTAAATAAGCATTTTTGTAATTTAAGCAACTTCCATATTCGCCTAAGGCATTATTAATCTGTGTTGATATTTCCTTATATTCTTTTTCTAGTTTAATTAATTCACCAGTTATACCATTTTCCTTGGCATTTTTATATTCTTCTAAAATATTTAATGCTTTTTTGTATAAACCACCCTTGATGTTGTTAGCATTAATATTTCCTACTTTGTCTAGATCATATAAATCTTTAAATAAAGATTTATTGTCCATAACATAAACACATGTTTTAGTTTGTTTAAACGTGGGCAAGTTTGGATAAAGCATTCCGTTTTCTTGATATTCCTTGAAAGAAAAATTGCCACCAGAAGGAATTGCATATTCACTTTTTGGATTATAGCCAAACCCTGGGAAGTAATAATCTATATCTTCCTTGCAATAAACACTACAGTATTTATTGTTTGAAAAACTTTTTTCTTCAAAATATTTACCATCAGCGATAATACAAGAAATATTATCCTTTGTTATTCCTTTTTCATTTGCTTCATATATATAGCCACTATCTGACTCTCCCTGACAAACAGGATATTTTGTTACTGTATTGCAAGTAGATTCTTTTTGACATATACGGTTGTAAACAACATTACCCATCTTATCCAAAGCATTTGATCTTGAACAACAGTTTTGATATTTTTCTTCATATTTATTTGGATCTAACACATATTGTTCTTTTAAAGAATTTGGTCCATCAAAACAAGTATCACAAACATCATTATATATAGTTTCTCCCATTTGATTGACTGCATCTTCTTCAAAGCAACAAGTTTTTAAATCATTACGATTTTCTTGAGGATCTTTTTTATATTTCTCTAAAATAGAATCACTACCATTAAAACAAGAAGTACATATTTTAAGGTATTTTTCTTTACCCATATGATCAATTGCTGAGGATAATTTACAACATTTGTCTTTAAATTCGTCTTGATTTATTTCTAATTGATATTTCATATATAGAGATTCTTGTCCTTCAAAACAAATCTGTTCATCGGTTAAATCTGGTTCATCTTCTCCTGTATCAATTATAAATTCTATTCTACATTTTTCTTCTTTTGTTAATGGAGAAGAAATCACAACTTCAGCAAGTTCAGAATTATATTTTACAATTGATGGACAAGCAATTATAGGGTTTTTGTGTGTATATCCTGGATCAGGATAAATCCCTAGGATGGTAAGGGTTACACTATTTCCAGTTGTTGTTGGTATTTTCATTGAGAATGCTCTTGTGTCCATTCCTGTATCTAAATCTATAATTGTTCCATTTATTATTTCAAAATTTAAAGCGAAATCTTTTTTACCTCCACCAGATCCACCTGAAGAATCTTTAACGAAACTTAGTTCACATTCTAAACTACTAGTCATTTTTATAAAGTCAAGGTTAATAGATCTTTCAATTGGACTTTTATGAATCTTTACACTGTCATAGCCCTTATCATTAGATTGAGACTCACCGACTTTTGTACATTTAATTTTTGCATCTTCGGCTTGATACCCTCGGTTTGCTTGAAAGTAATTAGCAATACCAAAACTTTCTCCATGGGGAATATTATTTTTTTCAAACTCAGTAGGAATTCCATTTTTCACGGTTAATTTTAATGAGTATTGTAAGCCACTATTTTCTTTTAAAGTTAAAACACAACTGTCATCTTTATTTTTAGAAGCAATTGTGAAAACTCCACCAGTATAAGTAACTCTTGTTAGACCATCACAAGTTACTGTTCCTTCATT
>JAAZHN010000067.1 GCA_012510695.1 Mollicutes bacterium | reverse complement strand
TAGAAATGATTGTTGTAATTGCCCTACCATTAACAATTGGCATTTCCTTTTTAGCTGAACCAATCTGGACAATATTTTATGGATATTCTGCAGTTGGTTCATCAGTTTTAAGATTTTCAATTTATACAGCATTATTTAATACATTATATTTAGCAATAATTGCTATCTTACAAGGTTTAAATAAATTTAAAGTAGCATATATAACAGGAATTGGTGGTTTTTTCTTAAATGCCCTATTAGATGTGCCTTTAATGATGTTATTCCATAAAATTGGACTTCCTGCTTATTTAGGAGCAATATCTGCAACAGTAATTGGTTATTCATTTTCAGTAATATTTAGCTTAAAACATTTAAAAGATAAGCATAATGTATCTTACAAACCAGCAATAAAGGTTTCAGTTATTACTTTAATTCCTATTACCTGTATGATTTTAGTTTTACTTGGTTTAAATATTTTTGTGCCATTTGATGCTCAAAACAAATTATCTAGTTTATTAACTCTAATTATTAAATCAACCTTAGGTGGAGGAGTATATTTATTTATTTCATATAAAATAGGTTTATTAGAAAGAATATTTGGTAAAAGTAATTTAGAAAGAATCTTAAGAAAAGTAACATTTAATAAATTTGAGATAGGTAATCAAAATGAGGATTAGAAATGTCAAAAATTCTAAAGAAATAATCGATAGTTGTCCATTTTTAATTACAGAAGTTAAAAATAAATATTTTTCTAATAACAAGCCAATTATTTTAGAAGTTGGTATGGGAAAAGGACAATTTTTAATTGAGATTGCTAAAGAAAACCCTAATCTTAATTTTATTGGGGTGGAAAAATATGACAGTATAATCGCCCTGGCAATTAAAAAAATCAGTGAATATAAGTTAGATAATTTATTGATATTAAGAGAAGATGCTTTAAATTTAGAAGAATATTTTAATGGAATGATTAAAACAATCAGACTTAATTTTTCAGATCCTTGGCCAAAGAAAAGGCATGAAAAAAGAAGATTAACATCTGCTACTTATTTAAAAATATATGATAAGTTATATAAAGATAATGCTCATTTAATTTTAAAAACAGATAATATAGACCTTTTTGCTTATTCATTAATGTCATTAAATAATTATGGTTATAAATTTGATAATTTATCCCTAGATTTACATAGTAGTGATATTCCTAATATTAAGACTGAATATGAAGAAAAGTTTTCTAATCTAGGATATAAAATCAATTATTTAGAATGCTCTATGGATGACAAAAAACAATAATTTTGCTATAATTTTTACTAGAAAAGGAAGAATTGATGAAAAAAATAATTATGATAATTAGTTTAATTTTATTATTAAGTGGTTGCCAAAATATTAATAAATCTTCAATACCTGATGTGGTTAAAAATAGCATTAAAAAAAATAATTTAGCTAATCAACATCGTCAAGGATATAAATACTATTTACCGCGTGGTTTAACTGTGGAAAGCAACTTAGAATATAATGAAAAATTATCATCGAGAAATAATAATTATTATTTGTATATAGATTTTGTTAGTTATCATAATAAGAAGAAAAGTGAATATGAAGTTAACAATACTTTTTATCATAGCCAAAAAATTGAGCATGAAGACAAGTTTGGTTATTTGGAAATTAAGGAGTTAGAAAGTAAACTTTATGTTGAAATGATGTATAATTATGCTAAAATAGAGATAGTTACAAATAAAGAGTATTTAAATGAAGTAATATACAAGATGTCAGTCTTATTATCTTCGATAAAATATAATGATGTAATAATTGAGAAGAAGTTAAAAAATGAACTATCAAGTTATCGTGATGTTCCATATAATATTTTCAAACCTAAAGAAAACCCAACAAACTTTTTAGATTATGATGAAGATAATGATGGAGAAAAAATCGATAATAAGGTTCCAGATTATGATTTAATCCAGTATGAAAGGTGATAACATGAGTATTTTTAATAAAATAAAAGATATTTTATTTAATGATGAAGAATTAGATGAAGAAGTTGTTGAAGAAGTTGAAGAAAAAGAAGAAGTAAAAGAGGCTAAAAAAGAAGAAGTAATGGAGCCAGTCAAAGAAGAAAAAAGACTGGATTTTGGTGATGATTTTGAAGATACTGATGATTTACCAATAATTAAAGAAAAAGAAGAATTACCAGAAGTAGAAGAAAGAGATATATTTAAATCTAGTAATACATTTAATTTCCCTGTTGAAGTTGATGAAGATGACTTTGTTCCAATTGAGATGCCAAAACGTAATCAAAATGTTATGGACTATGAAACAAAAAGAGTAGATGTTGAAAAATATATTATTAAGAAAACAGAAACAGTTGAAGTAAAGGAAACTCCTTTTAAAGCTTCGCCTATAATATCACCTATTTATGGAGTAATGGATAAAAACTATAAAAAAGAAGATATAGTTGTAAAGAAAAAAGTTGAAGTAACTAAAACTCAACAAAAGAATATTGATTTAGACTTAGCTCGTAAAAAAGCTTTTGGCACTTTAGAAGATGAAATTGAGATAACTTTAGATCAACCATATAATGAATTTTATAAAGAAGAAGAGTTAAAAGAAGAAGATGAAGAAAAACCGATTAAGTCAATCGATGATTTGTTAATCGATTCAACGGATAAAGAAGATGGTAGTGATTCTGCACTTCATGAAACTTTCAAACTAGATGAGGTAATCAAGGAACTGAAAAAAAGTTCTGAAGAATTAGAAAGCAATAATGATGATTTATTTGATTTAATAGATTCGATGTATGAAAGTGAGGAGGAAGATAAATAGTGGATCAACTAAATAATTTCTTACCAATTATTATTTATGTTTTATTAATTGTTCTTTTAATTGTAGGAATAATTTTGATTATTCGTCTTATTAACACTTTAAATAAGGTTGATAAAGTCGTTGATGATGTAAATGATAAAGTAAAATCACTAAATGGTTTTTTTGAAATAATTGATTTTACAACAGATAAATTAGTTAGTTTAAGTGATCGCTTTGTAGATCTTATTTCTGCGGGCATTAGTAAATTATTTAATGTAAGAAAAAAGAGAAGAAAAAAAATTAAGGAGGAAGAAGAATGAAAAAATTAGGTAAATTTTTTGCAGGATTAGGCGTTGGTGTTGGTTTAGGAATGCTTTTTGCCCCAAAGAAAGGTTCTGAGTTAAGAAAAGATTTAAAAATTAAGTTAGATGAACTATTAGAGAAAACTAAAGAACTTGATGTTGATGATGTTAAGCAATTAATTGAAACTAAAATCGATGAAATAAAATTAGAACTGGAAAACTTTGATAAGGAAAAAGTTATTAAATCAGCTCAAAAGAAAAGCAAAGAAATCGTTGCTAAGGCAGATGATTTAGTAAAATTAGCAGTTAAAAAAGGAACGCCTGCACTACAAAAATTAACAGAAGAAGTTAAAGAAAAAACAGTTGTTGTTTTAGAAGAAACTATTGAAAGGCTAAAGAAGTCAGAAAAAAAATAGCAAAAGCTATTTTTTTTATATGCGCATATCTTTAATATATTTTTTTAATACCCTTGCATCTTTACCAAAGATTATTTTAAGTTGATTATCGATTTCTACTATTCCTTTAGCGCCTAATTTTTGGATGCCATCTTTATCAACTTTTTCTAAATCTTTTAAAGTTACTTTTAATCTTGATAAATTTGCTTCAGCATCAATGATATTATCTCTACCACCTAAATAGTTGATTAGTTTATTTACTTCAACATTAAAAGACTTATTAGTGTATTTGATTACTATCAAAGATATAATTATTAATGCAACAGCAATTATTAAATATTCCATTTTTATCACCTAATATAATTA
>JAAZHN010000066.1 GCA_012510695.1 Mollicutes bacterium | reverse complement strand
TCTTATCATTTATATATACAAAGTAATAATGAAATATATGCTAATCCTAATTCAAGGAGCTTATTTGCTGGACTTTATAATGTGGTAGCAATAAACAATTTAAATTTATTAAATACAAGTAATGTCACAACCATGACTTGGATGTTTTCTGACTGTAGCAGTCTCACCAGTTTAAATATAAGTAGTTTTGATACCAGTAGTGTAACCGATATGTCTTATATGTTTTATTTTTGTAATACTTTAACTAGCCTAGATTTGAGCACATTTGATACCAGTAGTGTCACAAATATGAGTGGTATGTTTTCATATTGTAGTAGTTTAACTAGCCTAGATTTGAGCACATTTGATACAAGTAAGGTTACATATATGTCTTGGATGTTTTCTAATTGTAGTAGTCTTACAGGTTTAGATCTAAGTTCATTTGATACAAGTAATGTTACAGATATGACTTTCATGTTTTATGATTGTATTAATTTAAATAATCTAGATTTAAGTAATTCCATTATCAATAGTGTATTAATTAGTTATCCAGCGGTAACAACATGTAGTATTTTTAAAAACTGTAATGTTAATTTAAACATTATTGTTAATGATATTGAAGCTAAAACACTATATGATGAATGGTTAAACAATAATATTGAATGCCCTAGCCACTATTAATCTTAACATTAGACAATATAAAGTGATTATGTTATTATTTTAGTAGAAGGATTTGAGGATATGAAGAAGAAAAAAAATAGTTATTCTCCTTTAGTAATAGGTTTAGGAATATTATTAATAATTTTAGTTATTAGTGGAGTAACTTATGCTTTTTATACAGCCAATATTACAAGAGAAAATGAAAATAATAATGTTATAATTAAGACTGAAAATTTATCATTAACTTATAATGGAAATATTTCTACAATAGGGACAATTAAAAAACCAAATGATAGTTTAACTAGTAAGTTTACAGTTAAAAATACAAGTGAAAATGTAACTGTGCCTTCATATAATATTAGTTTTGTTGATGTAAATAATAATATTATTAATGATGAGTATGTTTATGAATTAAGTTGTATTTCTTATAGTGATTATGGATTACCAACTCAAGAGGTGAGTGGTACATGTACTGGTAAAAGTGAAACACCTGTTCCAACTACTAATGAGTTAATGCATACATCATCTTCAATTGCTAAAGATATAACTCATGAGTACAAATTAGTAGTGACTTTTATAGATACAGGATCAAATCAAAATTATAATCAAAATAAAAGTGTTAATTTTAAGTTAATTATTGAATAAAGTAATTAATAATGCTAATATATTAATGGATTTCTATTTGAAAAGATTGACAACCTTTTAAGTTAAGAATAGGACGCAGGAAATGCGATAAAAGATAAAGAGTACCTAGTAAAGTAAGGTGGCACCGCGGAAATATTTTTCGTCCTTACGTTATAAGGTTTTTATTTTTTTAAAGAAAGGGAAAATATGAAAAAAATAAATAATAATGAATTAAATAAGAATAATTTAGGTGAAACATTAACTGTCCATGGTTGGGTTAACAGAATAAGAAACATTGGAGAAATAATCTTCGTTGATTTAAGAGACCGAAGTGGACTTGTGCAAATAGTTTTTGATAAAGAACATGCTAAAGATAAGTTTAAATTAGCTAGTAGTCTAAAAAATGAATACTGTATTGAAGTAAGTGGAGAAGTTAGACTAAGAAGTGAAAAAAATGAAAACTTAACTTCTGGTGAGATTGAAATAATTGCTAGTGATTTAGTAATATTAAATGAATGTGAAGTAATGCCTTTTAATATTTATGAAGATAATGAATTAAGTGAAGGGGTCGGACTTAAATATCGTTATTTAATGTTAAGAAGAGAAAAATTAAAAAATATTATAATGACTAAACATCAAATAATGAGATCAACTAGAGAATACCTAGACAATCATGGTTTTATTGAAATTGAAACACCAATTCTTTGTAAAAGTACCCCAGAAGGAGCAAGGGATTATGTTGTTCCATCAAGAATTCAAAAAGGATCATTTTATGCACTACCACAAAGTCCGCAAATATTTAAACAATTATTGATGGTTGGTGGGATTGAAAAGTATTATCAAATTGCTCGTTGTTTTCGTGATGAAGACTTAAGAGCTGATCGTCAACCTGAATTTACCCAAATTGATATTGAGATGAGTTTTGCTGATGAATATGCTGTTTGGGATATGGTTGAAGGCATGATGAAAAAGATTGTTAAAGATGTAAAAGGTATTGATTTACCAGATTTTCCAAGATTAAAGTATGTTGATGTCATGAATGATTATGGAACAGATAAACCTGATACAAGATTTGAAATGAAATTAAAAGATTTAACTGAAATAGTCGCCCAAACTGAATTTAGTTTATATAAAGATGCAATTGATAATAATGGTTTTGTTAAATGTATTGTTTTAGAAAATAAAGCTAATGAATTATCAAGAAAAGATTTAGATAATTTAACCCAAGATGTTAAAAATTATGGAGCGAAGAGTTTAACTTACTTTAAATATGAATATGATGAGTTTGCTGGAGGAGTAAGTAAAAATTTAGAAATAGATATTTTAAATAAAATTAAAGATTATTTAAATTTAAATAATAATGATTTAGTGTTTATCGTAGCTGATAAGTATAAAACTGTCAGTGCATCATTAAGTTATTTAAGATTAAAATTAGCTAAAAAGTTTAACTTAATTGATCAAGATAAATTAAACTTCTTATGGGTAACAGATTTTCCAATGTTTGAGTATTCAGAAACAGAAGGAAGATATATGGCTGCTCATCATCCGTTTACAATGCCTAATGATGTTAAATTACTAAGTGAACCAGAAAAATGCTATGCAAGAGCTTATGATATAGTCGTTAATGGTTATGAGTTAGCTAGCGGATCTGTTAGAATTCATGATGCTAAAATTCAAAGTGAAGTATTTAAAAGATTAGGTATTAGTGAAGAAGAAGCTAAAAATAAGTTTGGTTTCTTTATTGAAGCATTCAAATATGGAGCTCCTCCTCATGCAGGAATTGCTCCAGGACTTGATCGTTTAACAATGATTTTATGTGGTACAGATGATGTTAAAGATGTCATAGCGTTTCCTAAAATTCAAAATGCTAGTGATTTAATGACTGAGTCTCCAAGTAAAATATCTGATAAACAATTAACTGAATTAGGATTAAAAATAGTAGGTGAGAATGATGAATAATTTTACTAAAGAAATAATTGATACTTATGCAGAAAATTTATTATTTAGATTAAGTGAAGAAGAAAATGCTTTAGTTTTAAATGAATTTGTTGATATTGAAGAAAGGATGAATTTAATTAATAAGATTCCCAATTTAAGTTCTGTTGAACCAATGAGTCATCCTTTTCCTTTAGATGATGTAATCTTAAGAGAAGATATCCATGAAGAGTCATTAAGTGTTGATGATGCTTTTAAGAATGCTCATAAGGTAACTAATAGAGAAGTAGAAGTACCAAGGGTGGTGGCATAATGACAATTAATGAGGCTAAAAACATCGATTTAGAAGAGATTATTACTAAAAGTAATGAATATCAAAAAAAGTATAATTTATTTGTAACTATCATCTCTGATATTAAGAAAAATAATCTTAATGGTCCTTTAGCAAATGTTGTTTATACAACTAAGGATAATTTTTCCACTAAGGATATTTTAACAACCGCTTCTTCAAATACTTTAAAAAATTATATACCGATATATGATGCGACTGTTATTAGTAAATTAAATAGCTTAGGGGCGATTAACATTGGTAAAACAGCAATGGATGAATTAGGCATGGGTGGGACAGGTTTAACTGCCCATACAGGTCCTGTAATTAATCCTTTTGATGAAACAAGAATTCCTGGTGGTTCATCTTCAGGAAGTGCTGTCTCAGTTGCGACTAACTTAGTACCATTTTCTCTAGGAAGTGATACAGGGGACTCAATTCGTAAACCAGCTGCCTATTTAGGAGTAGTTGGTTATAAACCGACATATGGCCTAATAAGTCGTTATGGACTTATTCCTTTAGCAAGTTCTCTAGATCATGTTGGAGTATTTACAACTAATGTTTATGATGTAGCTTTAGTAGTTGATAACATTAAAGGACTTGATGAAAATGATATGACAACATTTGATTCAAGTAAAATGGATCTTCTAAGTAATTTAAAAGATAAAGTAAATCCTAAATTATTTTATATTGAAGAATTAGGAGATGTTCCTTATTTTCAAGAAGTAATAAAAAAATTAGAATCAACAGGTATAAAAGTTGAGCCTGTAAGTATTGATATTAATATTTTAAATGCCCTTAAACCAACTTATGATTGTATCTCATCAGCAGAAACTACTAGTAATAATTCTAATCTTACTGGCATATTATTTGGGGGAATGGGTGAGGGTGAATCTACAGAAGAGATGATGATTGATTATCGTACTAAAAATTTAAATTCTGAAGTTAAAAGAAGATTTGTAATTGGTAGCTTTGTTTTACAAAAAGAAAATCAAGAAAAATATTTCTTAAATGCCTGCAGGGTAAGAAGGTTAATTGTTGAGAATATTAGTGACCTTTTTAATACCTATGATGGTTTAATCATGCCGGCATCTGGTGGAGTAGTCCCGAAAATTAAAGAGTTAGATTCTGAAGTTAATGAAGCATTAGAAAATAATTTACTTATTGGTAACTTTGGGGGATTTCCTAGTATTACAATTCCTGCTGCAAATATTGATAATTTACCAGTCGGAATTAATTTAACTTGCCAAATTAAAGAAGATGCTAAACTTCTTAATATTGCTTATAATCTAGAAGAGATTATAAATTATAAAGGGGTGAAATAATGGCTTATCAAGCAGTAATTGGTTTAGAATTACATTGTGAATTAAAAAGTAAATCAAAAGTTTTCTCTAAAGCGATTAATGGTTACAGTGAAATACCTAATAATCATATTAGACCACTAGACCTTGCCTTACCAGGAACTTTACCAGTATTGAATTTCCATTCATATAAAGAAGCTTTAAAATTAGCTTTAGTCTTAAAGTGTGAAATACCAGAATATATGGTTTTTGATCGAAAAAATTATTATTATCCAGACTTACCTAAAGGTTACCAAATAACTCAACAAACAGCACCTGTTGGGATTAATGGTGAATTAGTAATTGACCTTGATGGTAAAGAAATAGCGGTAAGAATTCATGATATTCACTTAGAAGAAGATACAGCATCTCTAGATCATATTTCTAATGTAACTTTAATTGATTATAACCGTTCAGGTGTACCTTTAATTGAAGTTGTAACTTATCCTTGTATGCACAGTGCTGATGAAGCAGTTGCTTTTTTGGAAAATTTAAGAAATATTTTAAAATTTACAGAAATATCTGATGCTGATACGAAGTTAGGACAAATGAGATGTGATGTAAATGTTTCTTTAAGATATGAAGGTGATTATGATCTTAGGACGAAAGTTGAAATAAAAAATGTTAATTCTTTTGCCAATGTTAAAGAAGCAATTAATTTTGAAATAAATCGTCAAACTAAATTACTTGATGAGGGTAGAGGTAATGAAATAATTCAAGAAACAAGAAGATTTGATGAAGAAACTGGTACAACGATAAGTATGAGAGAAAAAGTTGAAGCAGTTGATTATCGTTATTTCGTTGAACCTAATATTCCTAAAATAAAAATTAAAGAAGAATTATTAAAAGAATTAAAAAGTGAAATACCAATGTTACCTAGACAAAGAAAGAAATTATATATTGATGAATATGATTTATCTGAGTATGATGCGAATGTTTTAATTAAAGATAAAGACCTAGCAGACTTCTATCAAGAATGTGTAATGTTAGAAATAGACCCACAACTTGCAAGTAATTATGTAACAACAACTATTCTTAGTTATTTAAATAAAGATAATTTAAATATCAAAGATTTATATATTACACCTGAAATGTTAAAAGTTATTTTAGATAAACAAGTTAATAATGAAATATCTTCTAAACAAGCAAGAGAATTAATTGATCAAGTAATAAATGAGAAAAAAGATGTAGAAGAAATCTTAAAAAATAAAGATGTTTCTCAAATAAGTGATGAGAGTGAATTATTAAAAATAATTACTGAAGTATTAGATAGTAATGAATCACAAATAAATGATTATCACAATGGTAGAACTAATTTATTTGATTTCTTTGTAGGTGGAGTTATGAAAATAACTAGAGGTAAAGCTAACCCAACTATTACAAAAGAAATTTTAACTAAAGAATTAGAAAAAAGAAAGTAAAAAAAATACGTTTTATTAAACGTATTTTTTATTGAATTATTGGAGTTTCTGTTATTGGTTCATCTTCTTTAGAAGCTTTAATCGTTCGACCTTTTGCCCATTCACGAATTTTTTCAATTGATTCTTTACTACTATCATATGATGAGATTGCTTTGGTAAATGTCTCATTAATTAATTGTATTGAAATTTCATTATTACTTGATAATGTTTTATAAGCTATATCTCTAATTGTTGCTTCAATATCTGATCCTGAGAATTTATCAGACATTTTAACTAAATTATTTAAACCATCTTCATTTAATTGAACATTTAAATAGTTTTTCATATATAAAGTAATTATTTCTTTTCTTTCATTAGCATTTGGTAAATCAACAATGAACAGTTCATCGAATCTACCTTTTCTTAATAATTCTGGTGGTAGTTGATGAATATTATTCGCTGTTGCAATGACAAAGACATCTTGTTTAGATTCTTGTAACCAGAAAAGAAATTGACCAATTAAACGGTTTGTTACTCCCGATGAATCATTAACGCCTGATAAACCTTTTTCTATTTCATCAATCCATAATATACATGGAGCAACAAATGATGCAATATTAAGAGATTCTTTTAATTGTTGTTCACTTTGACCAACATATCTTCCTTGAATAGTTGCAAAATCAAGTAAATATAAAGGCATTTTCCATTTACTAGCAATGGCTTTAGCAGAAAGTGATTTACCACAACCAGGAACTCCCATTAATAAAATACCTCGTGGAGACTTCATACCTCTTTTACGCATTTCTTCTTTACGAGTAGGATCTAATAATTTTTGTTTATCTTCTAACCAAGATTTTAAATTTTCTAAGCCACCATATACTAGATCATCTTCAACTGGAATTTTTTCAATCCCACTAGTATCTGAAAATAAATTATCTTTAACAAACTTTAAATAAGTAAGATCTTCTTTTTCTAATTTTCCTTTAGCAATTAGGGTAGAGATAACATTTCTAACTTCTATTTTAGTTATACCTAATAAAATATTCGCGACATCTTTAAAATCATTTTCATCCCATTCGATAGTTATTTGATTTTGATATGGTTCAATTGTATCTTTAATTATTTTTAATAATTCTTCTTCATTAGGAAGATCTAATTCAATACTCATTCCTAATCTTTGTAATGGATGCCATATCCCTTGTTCAGTAATAACGATAATTGAAGATGATCTATTATCTGCCATACTAACAATATCAGCTAAATATCTTGATGTGAATGTATCTTCATCTAATTCTCTTACATCACTTAAAATAAATGTTTGATTTTCTTTTGTTTTAAGACTCTCAGCAATAAAATCTAAGATACCCCCGATGCTTTTTTCATTACTAAATACTTCATCAGAAGTTAAGTTATACATTCCTTTTGACATTGAATGAATATATATTTGCATACTTAAGTCATTACTTACTTCACTTAATAAATCAATTGCTCTTTGTTTTTCTGTTGTCATAAAACTGACAAATGGAATTCTTGCTTGTAAGTATCTAGTCATTACTTGTTTTGTTTCTTGATAATTCATATTATACCTTCTTTCAAATTTAAATTATTTATAATTGAGATTATTTCATTATTATCGATATTACCAAAAGTATTTTTCATTGTTAACTCTATATCGTCAATAAATAAGATTATTTGACTTTTTAAAGAGCTCTCATATTCTTTTAAAATATTTAATTTAGTAAACCCTGCTATATAATTAAATTCATTCTTTAATTCAGAAAGACCTGTTGAAAATAAACTTACATCTAATTTTTGGTTAGTTAAATTATTGACAAATAAATCAAATGAATTTTGTAACCTTGATTTGATCAGCCCAATTAAATGATTTGTAATTCTATTTAAAATTGGACCTTCATAATTAATCGCATTTAAGGTATTAAATATATTTTCATTTCTAGGACCTGTTTTATTATTTTCAATTAAAATAACATATTCATAATAAGTCATTTTCGCACCACCTTTTTAGTCATTATAAAGGGTGGGGTTAAATCCCAATTTGGTAATGATTTAACTAATGTATCTACCTTTTTTTCTTCAGTAGTAGGTATTTTAATTATTTCTGGATTATTCATTACTATTACCTCCAATTTGAATATTTCTTACTGATTCTGATGTCAGATAATCTTTATAATTTAAGTTATTTAAATAACTATAAATTTTTTCTTCATCTTGATTACCATAATTATTAATAAACTGGTAATCAACTATTTCAGCAATTGTATTAAGTAGGATAGTTTGATAATCCTTCCTTTTAGCTAATAGATCTTTTTCAATTTTTTTTCTTTTTTGAAAAGAACTAAATAGGTTATAAATATTAAAACCAATAACTATTATAATAATTATTCCTGCTAAAATAGGCATATTTAATGTAAAGAAAAATGCCATGATTCCCAGAATAGTAGTAAGAGCCATTTTAAAATCAAATAATGGAACTTCTTTTTGTTCATTTTGAATACTTAAAGTTAAACTTTTATCTAATTCATTAAACAATTCTTTTTCATTTTGGCCATTAGTAGTTATAAAATTATAATCATCAATTTTAATTGTTAACTTTGTTTCTTTATTAATAATATTTGAAAATGTTTCTTTATAAGCTTTAGTAAATAATTCTTTATTCAAAGCAAGGGCTAATTTTCTAGTTTCTTGACTTGCTGGAGTTAAACCTGTTATTACATTAGTTAAAATTGTATATAAATTATTAACTTCTTCATAAGCTAGTTGTGATTCTTCATACTGTTGTTTAGCTTTTGTTATATTTCCACCAGTTTCGATAATCAATTTATTTTTATAAATATCTTTTTGTAATTCCAATTCTTCATTTTCATAGTTAAAAACCAAAGAGTTTAATATTTCATCAATTTTAGTAGTTTTTTTAACAGTTAGTTTTTCTTGGTATAAAACATTATTTAAAAACATTTGAACGTTTGATCTTGATAAACTAGATGAGAGACTAGAGTATATATCATTAGAATTATCAGTGAAGTTTTCGATAAACAAATATTTAGCATTTACTGACTCTTTAAACTTTTCTAAATAGTTTTGAATTCGATTTATTTCTTCTTGTTTTAAAGATTCTTCATTATTCAATTCTAAGAGCCAATGTTCAAGTTTTTGGGCGATTAGTGTTTTACCTTCAACTCCAAACGTTCCACTTGAAACAGCATCTAAAACTACAATAATCATTCTTTCCATATATCTTGGATCTTGCATTTCTAAATAACGGTTTAACCATAAAACAGCAGTATTATTTCGACCAGCTCTTGCATGGATTAAAGCAAATAAAAGACTCGTTTTTTCATCATCACGATTCATTGCTTCTTTTAAGACTTTTTCTGCTAGTTCTTTATCATCGGTAATCCAAGCACTTAAAGCGACATAAGCAGGTGCTAACCAATAATTAGGTATACCAACAATTACTTCTTCACTAATTCTTTTAACCGCTTCCTTAGTAACCGCACTCATATCAGCTGCTTGTAATAATCCACTAACATTTCTTCTTAGTTTGTCATAATGACCAAACTTTTTTTCAAGCTCAGTTTGACTAAGCATTATTGATTGTTTAGCATTAGTAGTTATTGATGAACCACGAATTTCTTCCATGAAGGTTTTTATTTCATCTTCTATAGTTTTAACACTTTCTGTAACATCCTTTATTTTATTATCAACTGAGAACATTCCGACATTAACTTGAGTTAAATTCTCAGCTAAAGTTGTAATTGAAGTTTCGATTGTATTTAAGTTTGCCGCGGACATAACAACTGCATTTTCACTAGCCATTTATTACCACTCCCTATATTAAAAATTATATCACAGATAACAAAAAAGGGAATTTTTCTTTACATTAATAAATAATTTGTTATAATAGCACTTCTGAAAGGGGAATATTATGGGAAATAATGATAATATCTATAGAGGAGATATTTATGCATTTTCAAAAATTAAAACTAAGTTTGGTAATGTTAATATCTTTACAGGACCTGGTTCCTTAGTAACAAAAAATGCTACTTTAATCCAAATTGATCAAGACACATTTGCAGATCTTGATTCATTTAAAACAACTATTGAAGATGGTAGAGTAGTAATGACTTGTCAAGAAAGAGATTATTTAAAAACTTATCCAATTAGTAATTGTTGTCATTATGTAGATGAATCATCGTTAGTTAAACTATCTGCTATTGAAGAAGTGCATACTGAACTTGAAAATAATAAATATGTTTATAGTTATAATCCAGGTAATGGTCAAATAAAAAAATATTGATGATCAAATCAATATTTTTTTTATGCTTAACTTTATTGTATTATTCATATTATTATGTTAAAATTTTAAATAGAATAGAGGAGTTGGAATTTATGTTTGGAAAAATCAAATATATAAGTGATGACAAGGCTTTTGTGGAATTAATTAAAGAAGGAAATATAATTCCAAATTTAATGAACCTTCAAGTTATATTTGAGTCAGATAATCAAAGAATTATTGGAGAAGTAAAAGATATTACTGAAGATGAAGCTAAAATACAGTTTTTAGGAGAATTTGAAGAAAATAGATATATACCAGGTGTTATTCGTAAACCTGCTTTAAATTCAAATATAAGAGTTATAAATAAAGATGAATTATCAATTATCGTTGGTAAAGATGATGAGAGATCATTTTTAATTGGTAGAAGTCCTCTTTATGAAAATTTTCCAATTTATGTAGATTTAAATACATTATTTTCTAACCATATGGCTATATTTGGTAACTCTGGTAGTGGTAAATCATGGGGAGTTGCAAGATTAATCCAAAATATCTTTGAAAATCCAAAGACGCTTTATTACAATGCTAATTTATTTTTCTTTGATGCTTATGGTGAATATAAAACTGCATTTAAAAATATTAAAGAATATAATCAAAATTATCAATATAAATTTATTACAACAACTCCAGAAGATCCAGATGATACAATTTTATCAATTCCTTTTCATTTGCTAGAATTAGATGATTTAGCAATCCTTTTACAAGCAAGTGAACATAGCCAATTACCAATTTTAGAAAGAGCATTAAAGTTAGCTAAAATATTTTCAAAAGACGATGAAGAAACTAATAAATATAAAAATCATTTAATAGCTAAGGGAATATTATCAATTTTATTTTCTAATCAAACAAGCTCATCAAAGAAAAATGATGTCTTTAAACTAGTAAATGCTTGTTCGACTAATGAATTTAATTATAATGCTGAATTACAAGGAATTGGTTATACAAGAAAGTTTTCTGAAGCTTTTAATATTGATTCCAAAGGTAATTTTGGGGAAAGTGTTTTAATTAATGAATATGTTTTAAGTCATATCGATGAAACAACTGAAAATATTAAAGAAATTAAAGATGCATTTTTTACGATTGATGATTTTGCTCAAGCTTTAGAATTTACATTAATTAGTGAAGGTTTCCAAAGCAATGATCAATTACAAGATGCAGTAATGATTTTAAAGGTTAGATTAAATACTTTAATTAATAGTCCTAATAAAAAGTATTTTGAGTTCCCGGAATATATAAGTGCAGATAAGTATATTTCTTATCTTGTTGCACATAATAATCGTCGTAGTCAAATAATTAATATTAACTTACAAGATATCGATGACACTTTAGCTAAAACAAT
>JAAZHN010000065.1 GCA_012510695.1 Mollicutes bacterium | reverse complement strand
ATTTAAAAAGTCTCCAAGAGAATTAGCAATACCTTTAAGATTATATGTCTCCATCTCTTCATCCTTAAATACTTTCCCTTGAATCATTTTATACTTTAAGGCACCAAACTTATACTTTTCACTTGGCTTGATGAACTGCACATTAGAGGGAATTTTAACAGTCTTTATTTTTCCTTCTAATAATTTATAAGTTTCAAAGTCCTGTTTATATGTAATAGTTGCTTGCTTATTTTTACTAACTAAAACAATATTATCATCTTCAGTATATGCAATACTTCTAAATCCTTCATATAAATATTTCATAAATATACTCCTTGTTTAAGTAAGTGTCTTAGCATCTCATTTTATTTTATTAAATAAAGTTTTTTCACTTTTTAATTTTAATCTATTTTATTAAATAGTAGTTCAACTGTTTCTAATTTTAGATCATCATCTAAAATAATTTCTTCCCAAACTGGTTTATCTAAATTTAATTGTTTAATTAACTTTAATGAAGCATCAGGCATAAATGGATAAATTAAATTAGCAATATTAGCCATCATATAAACACAGTTATAAGTAGTAATATTAAACTCATCAAGATTTTCTTTTGCTTGAATCCATGGTTGTCTTTCATCATAATATTTATTTCCAAAGCTAATATATTCAAATACCTGATTAATCGCACTTTTTAATTCGCCTTTTTCAATTAAAGAACCAACCTTGTCATATACTTCTTCTGTTGTTTTTTTAATCTTGGCATCAATTTCACTTTTCTTTATTTCTCCATTAAATTTCTTTAAGACAAAAGATAAATTTCGATTAACAAAATTACCTAAAACCCCAACTAAAAATTTATTATGATCTTGAATTATTTCTTCAATTGAACAACTTGTATCTTTAGTCTCTGGACCGTTCATTGTAAAATAAAATCTTAAAGTATCACTTGTAAAAGTCTCTAATAATTCATTAACTGTTATTAAATTACCTTTACTTTTTGACATTTTTTCATTATTTAAAACAATATAAGCACTAGAAACTATATAATCAGGTAAGCGATAATTATTTTTTAAACCCTTAATTAGAGCTGGAAATATGGTTGTATGAAAAGGTATATTGTCTTTACCATGAATATAATAGGTTACTAAGTTTTTATTATCAGCAGCCATAAACTGATCAAAATCGATGTTTCTTAACTCTGCTACATGATTACCTGTAGTTAAATAGCCAAAAACAGCTTCTATCCAAACATAGATTCTTTTATCTTCATAACCATCAACCGGGACCTTAACTCCCCAATCTATTTGTCTTGTTGCCGCTCTATCTACTAAGCCCATATCTAAATATTTTTGAGCTTCACCTAAAGCATTTTTACGCCATTTATTTTTATTATCATCAATTAATTTTTGTAAATCTTCCTTAAAAGCAGTTAACTTAAAATACAAATGTTTATTATCTTTCATAATAGTTTTACTATTACATTTTTTACATCTTTTATTTAAAACTTCACTACTATTTAATGAGGCTAAACATTCTTCACACTGATCACCAGCGCTCTCCCCATGACAAATCGGACACTCACCAATGATTTCACGATCAGATAAAAACTCTTCACAAGACTCACAATAATCTTGGGGTAATTCTTGTTCAAATATATAACCGTTTTCTTTAAGAGTTAAAAAATATTTTTGAACTAACTCTTCATGATAAGAATCAGAAGTTTTAGCATATTCATCATATTCAAAATTCATGTTATTAAAAGTTTTGACAAACTCTTCATGATAAAAGTCCGCTATTTCTTCGGGAGTAACTCCTTCTTTGCTAGCTCTT
>JAAZHN010000064.1 GCA_012510695.1 Mollicutes bacterium | reverse complement strand
CTCCTTCTTTTTCTAAAGATAAAAGTGAGGGATTCTTTTTGATTAATAATTCAAAATATTCATAACATTTAACATCTGTTATTAAAAAACTTAATAAGTCATATTCACAATTTTCATTTTGTTGATCATTATATTGATTTAATAATTCATGAAAACTACTTATTCTTTTTTGAATATTTCTAATTAAATGATACTTATCATCTATTTCCTCTTGTTTGTATACATTTTGTTTGTTTTTTAATTTTAATTCTAAATTTTCTACTTGTTCTAATATTAGGCTGAGATTTCCTTCATACTCATGTAAAATTAAATAAAAGAAATTTATTATATGATTAGTAAAATTAAGAGTTTGTTTAAAATCTTGAGTGTTATCTTCTGTTAACCAATCAAGATAATCAATTAAGACTTTTAAAAGATCTAAATCATCTTTAATACCCAAGACTTTTTTTAGTAATTCTTTATTCCTAGTAATAATACTCTCTCTTACTAATCTAGTCATTATTTTCTCCTATTAGCGCTTACTAAAGGTAATTGATTAGATAATTGTTTAATTCTTTCTGTAATTCTTCTAGCCGCGATTTTTTCTTGTTGATTTTTTGTCATTGCTAGTTTTTCTTCTAATTCTTCTAATGAATAATTTGATGTGAAAAATGTAACAAGACCATTATCCATTCGATGTTGAAGAATAGTCCCTAAAATTTCATCCCGACTCCACTCAGTATTAGCCTGCGCACCTATATCATCAAGCATCAAAATATCACATCTTTTTAATTCTTCAACTCTTAAGACATAATCACTACCAAAGTTTTTTAAACTAAGAAGGAATTCAGGAAAATAGACAATTACTACTTTTTTTCCTTTATCAGCAAGTTCATTTAAAAAAGCTGCGATTAAAAATGTTTTACCTGAGCCAAATGAACCATGTAAATATAGGCCTTTTTGTTTTGGATCTTTTTGATAATTATCATAAAAATCTTTCAACCATTTAATTACTTCAGTTCGATTTTTATCTTTAACATCGATATCTTTTACTTTAGCTAATTTTATTAAATAAGGTATATCATAATAAGAAACAGTCTTATTTTCTTTATCTAATCTTTCTTGCATATATTTACAAGCAACATAATTAAATTCAAGGCGGTCTCCAACAAGTTTTGGAGTATTTGCATATCCCGGAAATTTATTTTTACAGTTTTCTAAAGCTTTACAATTTTCACAATTAGAAAGTTCTAAAGCACTGTCTTCTAATTTAGATGTATATCTCATCGCGACATCATCAGGTATTTTATAATCAAGAATTAACTTTTTAAACTTTGGATCTTTTAGGGCTGTCGCATAATTTTTTTTAAGTTCAGCATTAATATTTCTATTAGTTTTTAATACACTTTGAATTGGTTTCATCTTATCACCTAAAATCTTTCAATAAATTTTCTAATTCTGTTTCTTCTTCAGTTGTCATCTCTATAGACTCAAGATCTTTATCAAACCAAATTGGAACTTTTTCTTCTTTTTTTGGTTTTGATATTTTTGTATATTTTTTATGTTGTTTTTCTGCTACTTCCATAGCCTCATTAGCGGTTTCAATTCCTAATCTTTTCCATTGACCAGCAATTGTTTCCACATAACCTTGAGTTAATTTATTATCATTAGACTTTAATACATAATCGATTAAAACATTGATTACTGCTGGTTTTAAATTTAAATCAACCGCGAGCATCTCTAATAATCTTAAATCTCTAGCTGTTGGACTAGAACCTTTATATTTATTTCTTAAAAAATCATAGGGAGATGTATTTTCAAAAACATATAATATTTTTCCTCTATTTGAAGTATCACCACTAGGTGTTTTTAAATATTCTGGTTGAGTACGATAAATAAGAGTTGGTAAATTACCTTGGTTTGAATATTGATAATATTTTCTTGTTTCTTTTCTTAATTCTTCTCTGTCAATTAAACCATGTTCATTGATTACTTTTCTTAATAATTCAACCATTTTTAAAGTATCTAAGTCATAAATAAAAGCCAAAGAATTGATTAATTCCCTAGTTTTTTTACCTAAAGCCCTTTCACTTAATAAACCTTTAGGTAATGATGAAATAATTAAATCAAAATCGATTGTTTCTTCTAAATTAATCCCTAAAACTTCACTTTTCTTTATCTCTTGATTAGTAAATATATTACTATTTGTAGTTTTATATGTTTTATTAATTGAACTAGTTATATCTTCATAACCTTCAAGTTCAAAATTATTTTTCTTATAATAACTTTTAAGTAGATCATATTCTTTTTTACCAACATTATTATATAAAACCACATTAAATATTGGATGATTAAAAAATTCATAAGGCGGTAGTGGACTATATAATTCATAAACATAAGAATTGACTTCACCAGTTTTTAAATATGTTCTAATTAAACCAAAGGCCTCTAATGCTTCTCTTGAAACCTTGATTAAATCTAAATCACATTTAAGCATAGTCATTAAATGATGATGAGTATAATCAATGCTCATTATTTCATTTTTATCTAAGTCACACCAAAGAGTTAAATATAAAGATATAGCTAAAGAACCAATAATTGGACCATAAAGATTCGTTAGATTTTTACGATCTAAATCAGTTAAAACTGTTCGATTAATTACAGTATATGTATCTGCGGGTAATATTGATTCAATTGCCACTTTACTCACTCCTTACTTTTTTATTAAAATTTTGCCTATTTCTTCCCAGTCATTAACTTTTTTTACCCCTTTTGCTTCTAAATAATAATCTGGATAATTTTGATTATGAAATGAAGAAAATAATAATTTCAAATTAGCACCTGTTAAATTTCTTAAACGATCATCAATCATAATATCTGATTTTACAACTGACTTATCATTTACAAAACAAAAGTTATGAGGGTCTAAAAATGGATAATCATTAATTAATCTATCATACTTATGTTTTAAAATATCTCCACAAGAATTTCTTCTTTCAACAAATGTATAAGCGGTTAATATATAAACATCATACATACCTACTAATTCTTTTAATACTTCCTGGCTATTTTTCACTATATTGGCATAATCATACATATTCTTTTGAAAAAAATAATTAAAAAAATCATCTTTATTTTCTACTAAATTTTGTAAATAATAACCATTTCTATCTACTTCTTCTTTAGTTATTTTTCTGCCCAAATACTCCTCAATTATTCTTTGAAAAGCATTTTCATATAAGACATCATCCATATCAACCATAAGTTTTAATTTATCCATAAACCCACCTCAAAACATTTTATTTCTTTTTACCGATTATTTTACCAATAATTGTATAAACTGTCACGATTAATATCATTATTGTAAAAACAGCTAATAAAATCATCCAAATATAATTACTAGTTTTAATTAAAGATGTTACCATAACTGTATTAGTAATAATAAATGAATTAGCAAAAGCAATAATATATTTTAAGTTTTTAAATGGATATTTTTTAGGATCAACCTTATATCTATTTACTAAGATTCGATACTCACTCATTTTAAGATAAGAATTATTTTTAATTTTAATAAATCCATATAATATATAAGCAAAGAAAATAAAAAGGAATATTGATAAAAAGACTAATGTTTCTTTCATAAATATTCCTCACCTTCTGATAAAAATTATACTATATTCGACCAATGTATTCAAGAAGTCTTAAAAACAATTTGGAAAACAAAGGTGATAATCCATGTTTTTTAAGTTTCCTGATTTCAATTCTTTTTTGCCTAATATCTTGAGTACCAAATAAGATATCAGATATTTTTTCTTTTAAACTTGTTTCAATTAATAAATCATTAATTATCGAATCAATATCTTCATTTACTAATCTTAAGGCATCAATATCAATATCATTACCATGACAATTAATAATAACAGTCGCGGATGTTGGTACAAATGGTATTTCAATTACAAAGTCTTTAGAATCAACATAAGCAGGACACTTCATATCTTGATTAGCAACTTTAACAGTAATATATTGTGGTAATTTAGTATTTCTAAATCTTATTTTATAACTTCTTTTTTCGCCAATTACTTCTAATTTACCTTCAGCTGGTTTAATTGTAAATGTATAATTATTTGGTTTATAATCATATTTAAATTCAGTTAATAAATAATACCCATCTTCATATAAAGAACTAATTCCATCATCTTCATACATTCTATAAACATTACTTTGACCAGGGAAAATATGAATGTCAAGAGTCTCTGGATTATTAGTGTTATTTAAATCCTTAGAAATCTCTGCCATTGGAATAATCGCTCCTGATTTAGCAAATACTGGATAATCTTCTTCTTTATAGAAGAAAACATATTTTTTATCACCAGGTACTTTTTTACCACTTTTAAATTCATACCAAATGCCTTCTGGAACAAATATTCTTTCAACAACTCTTTTCATTAAATCATCAACCACATTTGTGATCGGCGCGACAAATAATTCACTGCCAAAGTAATATTCATTTATATAAGCAGGTTCATCATAAGTCTCTGGATATTTATAATAAAGTGGCAAGATAAATGGCATTCCTGTTCGATGATACTTATAAGCCTCTGAATAAATATAAGGAATTAATTTATGACGAAGTTGAGTATATTCCCTAACAATTGTTTCTATTTTAACTTCCCATGACCATGGTTCACGTTTATAATATTTTCCTTCTTTAGCTGCGAATCTAAATATTGGACTAAATGTTCCTAGTTGGACATAGCGCATATAAAGTTCACCATCTTCAATTCCATCTTTATAACCACCAACATCATGACTCCACCAAGAAAGACCAACATTTGATGAATTAGAATTAAAATCTGGTAAAAACTTTAACATTTTCCAACTAACTAATGTTTGTCCTGAGTAAAGAACTGGATAACGATGTGATGCTGTTAAACCATTTCTAGATAATATCATGCCTCTTTTGGATTTATCTTGTTTAAAATTTGTAAAATGATAATGATTTAAGGCTCTTAAAGACGCTAAAGAATTTTTATTGTAATAATCAATAAAGAAGAAATCAACGCCTACTCTATGTAAATGATCAATTATTGTTGTAAAGTAAGAATTTAAAAACTTTGAATCAAATATATTAAAAGGAATTGTCTCAGTTTTATCCGGTATTCCAAGTGCTGTAACAAAATCTTTATACTTTTCTTCATGATTCATAATCCCCTGTGAAGGATCTAGTCGTAAACCTAAACGAACATGTTTACTATGTAAATATTTAGTAAAATCTTCTGGGTTAGGAAACAGTTCTCTGTTAAATGAAAAACCCGTTACTAAATTTTTTAACTCACCAACATCTTTAATATGCCAATGCTCACCTAATAGTAAAACTGATAAAGGAATTTGATAATGATGAAAATCTTCAATTAAATGTTTGACAGATAGTTCATTATAGCGAATATTTCTGTGCCACCATACTCCTAAAGCATATCTTGGAATCATCGGAGGTTTACCAGTTAATAAAAAGTAATCTCTTAAACAATAGCCAAAATCTTTACGATAGAAAAATACATACATATCTACTCTGTCGTCTGGATTTTTACTTAATGTTCCACCTTCATCAAAAATTAATGATTTAGAATCATCAACTGAAACAAAACCATCAGATGAAAACAAACCTTTTAGTAAAGGAATTTTACCAGCAGCATTATCTAAACTAACTTCTGAACCAAAGAAATTTCTAGCTTCAGGATGATTAATATACCAAACCTTATCTGTATTAGCTAGAGTTATTCTTAAATTATTCTCCCTAGCCCCTCTAGGATAAAGGTTAGATTCTTTATTATATTCTAATTTAAAATATTTAGTTGCAACGCTTAAAAAACGATCATCTTGATTTACCGTCATTAAAGGCACTTCAAAATCTATATTTAAAGCAAACTCAGTGGGCCGATCTTCAAATCTCCCTTCTAAGTTGTATTCAATTCTAAGTAAATTATCACTTAAAATTGAAATTCGATACTTTTGTCCTTGAAAAATTGCTGCTTCTTTAGATTTCGCTTTTTCATGATCGATATTAAAATGTTTTCTAAAATCTGACATTGCTCCACCCACTTCTATATTCTAAATACATAGTATCATATTTTCCCATTTATAGGCAACTAAATGTTATAATAAATGTTGTTAAGATGTGGGCAAAATAATGAAAGGGTTAATTGTAAAATGTTTATAAATAAATATGATAATAAAAAGTATTATACTTTAAATAACTATTATAAAGATCTCTATAACTCGAAAGTTTTTAAGGTTAGTTTAAACACTAATCTTAGTTGCCCAAATAGAGAAAATAATAAGAGTGGTTGTATCTATTGTTCTAAAAACTATAGTGGAGATTTTGGTGGTAATCCTCATGAGCCTCTAAAAGTTCAATTTGAAAATATAAAAAATATGCTTCATAAAAAATGGCCTAAAGCAAAATATATTGCTTATTTTCAAGCTAATACAAATACTTATGCTCCCCTTCACACCCTTAAAAACTATTTTGAAGAGGTTTTAACCTATGATAATGTTATTGGTATCAATATAGCTACTAGAAGTGATGCGATCAGTGATGAGGTCTTAAATTACTTATCAGAGTTAAATAAAAGAACTGATTTAACAATTGAACTAGGTCTTCAATCAATGCATGAAGAAACTTTAAAATTAATCAAAAGAGGACATGATTTAAATAATTTTGAAACTATGTATAAAAAATTAAAAAGTCATAATATCAAGATAGTTGTTCACATCATTAATGGTCTTCCCTATGAAACAAAAGAAATGATGATTGAAACTGTTAAATATTTAAATAATTTAAATATCGATGGGATAAAAATCCATATGCTTCATATCTTAAAAGATACTGAGTTAGATGAGTATTATAAAAAAAATAAATTTAATCTGTTATCTAAAGATGAATACATAGATATTGTTATTTCTCAATTAGAATACTTAAATAGTAAAGTTGTAATTCATAGAATAACCGGTGATCCTAATGTTGATGACCTTGTTGAACCTACTTGGTTAGTGAAGAAATTTGTTCTTCTAAATGATATTGATAAAGAACAAAAAAGACAAAATTCTTATCAAGGCAAAAAGTGTCAAAAATCACTCTAAATCCCTTGACTTATCAAGACCTTAATAGTATACTTACTAATGTCCAGGGCAAATTGGGCGATTAGCTCAGTTGGTTAGAGCACCTGCCTTACAAGCAGGGGGTCGTAGGTTCGAGTCCTACATCGCCCACCAGGCCGACATAGCGTAACTGGCAGCGCAACTGACTTGTAATCAGTAGGTTGGGGGTTCGACTCCCTCTGTCGGCACCACTTGTGTGGAGGGATAGCGAAGTGGTCAAACGCGGCAGACTGTAAATCTGTTCCTTTGGGTTCCATGGTTCAAATCCATGTCCCTCCACCATTTTTTATAATTATTGCCTCGTAGCCAAGCGGTAAGGCATCAGACTTTGACTCTGACATTTCGATGGTTCGAATCCATCCGAGGCAGCCATTTAATCGTCTCGCTAGCTCAGTCGGTAGAGCATTTGACTTTTAATCAAAGGGTCTGGAGTTCGAATCTCCAGCGAGACACCACTTAAAAAAATAACAGTTAATTTTAACTGTTTTTTTTATTCATCATTTTCTAAAAAGAATTTATAAATATCAACTTCTAAGACTTTGGATAATCTCCAGACTGTTCCTAAAGAAAAAGTTTGATGGGTATCATTTTCCATATTTGAAATAAACTGTTTAGAATAAAGAGCCTTCTCTGCTAATTCAGCTTGAGTCCAACCTTTTTCTTTTCGATATTTCTTAATATTTTTACCAACATAATAATATACATAATTTTCATCAGCCCGAGAAACTTTCATTGCTACCACCAATTTAATTTTCCCACAACCTTAAGATTATTAAGTGTAACTATTCGTAGTACATAAAATATAAAAATTAAAAGAAATCACTCGATTTCTTTTAATTTTTCATTTATCCATTTATTTAAATTTTCTTCTAAAGGTTTAAATCCAGAAGGAGTTTCATAAGCCTTCTTTCCTTTTCTTTTTACTTTAAAATCGATATCTTTAATCGATAATTTTAATTGACTATTCTCTTCATCTATATCGATGATTTTTGCATAAATTGTCTCATCAACATTTACATATTCATTAACATCTCTAACAAATCCATTAGAGATTTCAGAAATATGAATAAGACCACTTACATATTGATCAATATTAACAAATATCCCATACTTAGCAATACCAGATACTTGACCTTTAACAATTGAACCTTTTTTATAATTATTCATAAATATCCCTCTAAAAAATTATAGCATGTTCTTATCTGATTACAAAATTATGTTTTATCTCTTGACAAGAACCCTGTTTTATTGTAGGATATCAACTCATGAAAGGGGAATATATTATGTATTACACACCAAATGGCAATCCGATGGAATTATGCAATGAATCAATTAATAGATCTAATTTAATTGGTGAAGTTGCTAATTATGATCAAAAAGAGCTTTTACTAGCACTTAGAGAGGTAACTAAAGAAGAAGTATTAAGAATACCTGAATTAATTGACACTATTAACAGGAAAGCATTCTTTACAGATTTAACTGACCCAAGCATTACTCATCATACTTATGCAAGTAAAGATATTATTCCAAGTGATAACTTAAGACACTTTGGCAATGCTAACTTCTATGATAATTTAACTAAAGGTTATTTAGTACTAGCTTATTTAGAATTAATCGGACATCGTCCATTATACAAAGAAGCAATTAATAATGCAGAAGCATTAGAATTATACAACGGTTTAAGAGAAGTTGTATTAAGTAATGAAGTATCTAAACAAAAAGTAAAATAAAAAGAAAAACATGTATTAACAATTAAGGGGTTTTATCATAAATGTTTTTTTATGCATATTTTTTGACATTTGGTTCTTTTTAATAAACTGTTAAATCATGATCTTTCATTTTCAATCCAATAGGTAAATTATCCGTTAATAATTTAGGTTTAGTTGAATAAGCAATCACTTTAACTTCTTTACTAGTCATTAAGTAATTAATTGATTCTTGAAGTTTTGGATCCTCAACATAATCTAAAAATAAATGAATTATCGTTGGAATCTCATCTTTATCTCTTATTTTTTTAAGTAAATATAATACTTCATAAATATCAATAAATTCTCCACCTAAGAATGTAATTAAATCATAACCACTTAATTCACTTTCTTTATTATCTAAATTCACAAAACTTAATCTTCCTGAAATATCCCACTCTAGTTCTTTCATTTTTTTCATAATTGATAAAGAAAGATAATCATCATATATTCTTCTTTTCAAATTATCTTTAGATTCAAGTCTACTAACAGATTCAATTAAACCATTAATATCCTCTATATTTCTAAAATCGATTACTATATTTAAAGAATCTTCTTTAGGCTTAGACACTTCAGTTTTTATTTGTTCAATTTCCATATTATCAAGTCCTAAAAATACTGCACTTCTTTGATCAACACTATTTATTTCATTCTTAATAATATTATCCATAATATCACTCCTAATAATTATTATATCAAAAACTATTAGTTTTTTCTTTTTTCTTTTAATCTAACTTTAGTATTTTTATCTAATCTTTCAATAGCATAACTAAATGTTACACTTGGTATTTTAGATAAATGTTTATCTAAAAAATCTATTAAAATCTTCTCATCTTTTTTACCAATTTCTCTTAACATCCAACCAGTAGCTTTTTTAATTAAATCATGTTGAGTATCTAAATATTTTTCTGCGATTAATAAAGTGTCATTAAAATCATTTTTCTTAATAAAATAATGAGTCGCAACAATCGCGATTCTTTGCTTCCATAAATTATTTGAAGATGCTAAATCATAAATAATACTCCTATTTAAATCATTATCATATAAATGTTTACCAAGTATATAAGAAGCACTTTGATCAACTAAATCCCAATTATTTATGTACTTTAAATTACTTAAATATAAATCATATACTTCATTAGGATACTCTTTATACTTTAAAACTAAACAAAATATAGCGAATTCTCTAACCTCATGGTATTCATTTTTTAATAAATCATTTAGTTCTTCTAAACTTAATGATTTATAATACTTTTTAGCTAAATCTCTTAAAGGTGGGACCTTTATCTCAAGAAACTTATCTTTTTCACCATACTCACCTTTGCCTGTTTTAAAAAACCACATTAAAGCCTCTTTGTCTTTTTGATTACCTAAATTTGTTAATTGTTTTAATACTTTATCTTTCATACTCATCACCAAGTACAATTTTAACCCATTTAACAAAAAATACCAAAAGAAAACTTTATCTATTTTGGATAAAGTTCTTCATTTGCTTTACAAAACCTTTTGATTTTTTTCTTGGTAATTTGTTTCATACATTTCTTTTAATTTTTTTAATAATGCAATTTGTTTATTTGGATCAATCTTATATCTAACAATAGTGTCTAAACCATTAACGCTAAAAATTGTGTATTCGTCATCTTTCATTTTATCCCTAGTCGCACCTCTTGCAGATATTAAAAATGCATTTAAAATTGTACTCTTTTTATCATAGTAGTGTAATCCATTGCTTTTGATAACTGCATAAAAAGATTATAAATAGGTATTATTAATGAAGATTTATTTTTTTTAATATAATCAGGATTATTTTTTTCTGTATAATCACTTAATTTATCATGTTTTAATCTATAACCTCTGTCTGCTAAATCTTTATATACTCTTAAAACTAAAGAAATTTCCATACCAACACT
>JAAZHN010000063.1 GCA_012510695.1 Mollicutes bacterium | reverse complement strand
AATATCTTATGATTATAATGATAAGTCTTTTATCTATAAAGATAAAAATAAAGAAGAGGTTACATTAATGATTGAGGGTCAGGGATTCACATTAAAAAAATAATAGTTTCCCTAAACTGTTATTTTTTTGTATAATTGATATATGAAAAGAATATTTATAATTATAATAATGAGTTTTATATTTATTCCCAACATCAATGCCCATGAAGCAAATATTATTGATGGTAAGAATAACAAATCACTTAAAATAAATGAATGTGATGGTTTTTATTATGGTTATCATAAATACTATGATAATTATCACTTCCATCAAGTAGAGTGGAATCAAGAAAGTAAACAATGGGATATAAAAGAACCAGAAGTAATATTTCCAACAAATCCTTGTACAGAAAAAACAAATAAACAATCCACAGTTAAATTTCATAGTTGTGTTGATGGAGATACAGTTAAATTAATTTTAAATAAAGAAATAATTACTACAAGATTATTAGCGGTTGATACCCCAGAGTTAAATAGCCAAAATGAAAGTGTTAAATCACTCGCGATGAAGGCTAGAGATTTCACTTGTGAAACTTTAAAAAATGCCAAAAAAATAACAATCGAGTATGATGAAAAAAGTGATAAATTAGATAAATATAATCGTCATTTAATATGGCTATTTACTGATAAAGGTTTAATTCAAGAAAGTTTAGTAAGAAATAGTTATGCTAAAGTAGCCTATCTTTATAATAGATATAAATATACTCCATTACTACAAGTTCAAGAAGAAATCGCGGCAAACCATAAACAAGGAGTTTGGAAATTCACAGAAGAAGAATTAAGTGGTAAAGCAAAAGCAGAAAAAGAACTCACTGAAATAGAAATAATCGAAAAATTAATATACATTATTTTAGTAATAGTATTTTCAATAATCGCAATTAAACAAAGAGTTAAACAAAAATAAAAAGTAAGATATGAAAAAAAGATAATATAACAATCTATGCTCCATAGTAACTTTTTCTTGTAAAAGTTTAATATATGTTGTATATTTTCATAGGCGATGAATATGAATAAAATAATTAATATTGCGGTAGTCGCACATGTCGATGCCGGTAAGAGTACTTTAGTAGATGCTTTGTTAAAACAAAGTCATGTTTTTCATGAGCATGAAACTGTTGTTGATCGGGTAATGGATAGTAACGATTTAGAACGCGAACGTGGGATTACAATCACAGCTAAAAATTGTTCAATTAGGTATAATGATTATAAAATTAATATAGTTGATACTCCGGGTCATGCTGATTTTTCATCAGAAATAGAAAGAGTCATTAAAACTGTTGATACAGTTATATTATTAGTGGATGCTTCTGAAGGACCAATGCCTCAAACAAGGTTTGTTTTAAAAGAGGCTTTAAAAAATAATTTAAAACCGATTCTTTTTATAAATAAAATTGATAAAAAAGATGCTAGACCTACAGAGGTAGTTGATTTAACTTTTGATTTATTTTTAGAATTAGGGGCATCTGATGAACAATTAGATTTTAAAATACTTTATGGTCGTGCTAAGGATGGGGTGGCATTATATAATGTTAATGATATAAATGATAATATTGATCCATTACTTAAGACAATTGTTGCTAATGTTGAATCTTATTCAGGAAATATTAATGATGATTTACAACTCCAAATATCTAATTTAGGCTATGATGATTATATTGGTACTCTTGGAATAGGTAGAGTTTCTAGTGGTAAAATAAAAGTTAATGAACAAGTAACAATTGTTAAAAATGATGGAGAAATAGTTAATTCTAAAATATCTAAGTTATTTGTTTATGAAGGTATAAAAAGAGTTGAAGTTAAAGAGGCTTTTTATGGTGATATAGTCATAATTGCAGGTTTATCTAGTATATCTATAGGAGATACAATTAACTCTTTAAATAAGCCTAAACCGCTTCCTAAAATTGAAATAGATAGTCCAACGTTATCGATGAACTTTTATCCAAATACTTCTCCTTTTGCAGGAAGAAGTGGAAAGTTTCTAACTAGTAGACATATTAAAGAAAGATTAGAAAAAGAAATGTGTATAAATGTTGGTTTAGAAGTAGAAGAAATACCTGGTGTTGAAGGTTATAAAGTCTCAGGTAGAGGTGAACTTCATTTATCGATTCTTTTAGAAAATATGCGTAGGGAAGGTTATGAACTTAGCGTTTCTAAACCTGAAGTAATTTTTAAGTATGAAGCTGATAAAAAACTAGAGCCCTATGAGAATGTTATATTAAGTATTCCTAGTGAGTATTCTGGCACTGTTATCAATGATTTAAATGAAAGAAAAGGTCAAATAGTTTTAGTGACAAGTAAAGAAGAAGGATATACTTATATAGAATACATAGTCCCAACAAGAGGCTTATTAGGATATCGAAGTACATTTATTACTAATACTAAGGGTGAAGGAATCATGGTTCGTAGTTTTGCTAAGTATGATTCTTATGCTGGTGAAATAATGGGTCGTAAAAATGGAGTATTAGTTTCAATGGTTGATGGAGTTTCATTTGCTTATTCATTATTTCATTTAACTGATCGAGGGGTAATGATAATTGATCCTGGAACTGATGTATATGTTGGGATGATAATTGGTATTCATAATCGTGATAATGATTTGGATGTAAATCCTTGTAAAAATAAAGAAATGACTAATATTAGAAGTGCAGCGTCTGATGAGGCGATTACTTTAAACAAAGCTAAGGTATTTAATTTAGAAACTGCCTTAGAGTTTATCTCTGATGATGAAATGGTTGAAATAACTCCAACAGAAATTCGTTTAAGAAAAAGAGTTTTAGATCCTAAATATAGAAAAAACCGGTAAATTATTTTTTACCGGTTTCTTTTAATATTACATAAGGATTATCTATAGTTCCATCACCTTTTAATTTAACTGTTGTATTTCCCAATACTAAAGTGGGTTTAAAACGATAATAATTTCTTGCATCACTTAGAGATAGTCCTTTACTGCCAGTAGTAATAAGTTGATAGGTATTTGCTTTTGTTGCAGTAAGACTCCAAAATGTATTTGACTTATCTAATAAAAAATTATAATTAATACAATTAATCGCATTCATTTTATCGCAATCTGGATCTAGACTTGCTCTAATTATTTCCGAAGCAGTAAGAGCACCAACATAGTATTGATCATTGGATAATAAAGAACATTCAAGACTATTATCAATTACTTCATCAGTTAAATCAATTTTACCTACACATAAATTTCTTTTAACTAATGTTGGTTTTAATTCTTCCGTAATTAATTGTTCATTATTACTTAATTCAATTAGAATATCTTTAAATCTACTTAATTCAAATTCATTAATTCCAATTACTTCCATTTTTTCGTTATTTAAACGATCATCCCAATGATAAGTAACATCAAGATAATTATCTCTTCTTCTATCAACTCTTTGTTCATAAAGTACAGTTATATTGTTATTTTTATCGATACTAAGTACTCTATAAAGTCGATCATTAATTTTTACATAATTATTTTTAGGTTCTCCTCTAAATTCTTTTAAGTCACCCATTTCATATAGGCCATTGCCACTTTCTGTAATTGGATTTTCTTCTAAAATTGTTTCATAAAGTGCAAGTTCAGTAAATGCTTCACCACAATCTAAGAAGGCAACAAAGGAATTTTCATAACGATCTAGTCTTGTTAAAACAACTTTTCCACTACATTCAACATCTTTAGGAGCATAACTACTTAAATCTTTCATATAACCTTGACTAGTAAGAGCCTTGTCAGTTATTTGAGTCTTTTCCCCAACACTTGGTAAATAAATTTGATTATCTTCATAATACTTCTGTGCGGCTTCGACCATTACTGCTTTTATATCTTCATAGTTTTTAACAACTATTCCACCACCAGAACCTCGATTACAAGCTCCAAATATTGTGGCAAAAAGCATTAAACCTATGAATCCACCACCTATATATAAGTATTTCTTATCTATATTTTCAAAAATATTTTTAAAAATATCTAAAACATTTTTCATTCTCTAGCCTCCATCATAATTTTAACATGCTTTCTAAAACAAGTGTAATCATTTTATCTAACTCATTTTGTCTTTCTTTTGAAGTTAACATCACACTTTCAAACGGGGAATCACTTACAGTTAAAACACAAGCAGCTGATTTATTTAAGTAGTTTGCTAAAAAGAAAAGGGCAAATGATTCCATCTCAGCCGCTAAAAAGGTTTGGTCTTGAGGCAATAATGATTTAAGAATATTTTCCTGAGCATAAGGCTCAAAAACATCAGTTGAAAATATTAAACCAGATTTAATCTCGATATTATTTTCTTTAGATGTAGACTTAATAATTTCATTTAATTTATCATCTGAATTAAAATATTTTTCTTTTTTACCAGCATATACATAAGCAAATGTTGATTCACTATATGACCTATTTGCCAGTAAGACATCCTTAACTTTAATATTTTCATTCATCGATCCACATGTTCCAAGGCGAATAATAGTTTTAACATCATAGTAGTCAAATAACTCATAAGCATATATTCCCATGCTAGGAATACCCATTCCTGAAGCAATAACACTTAACCTTTTTCCCTTATAATAACCTGTAAAACCGAGGTTATTTCTAACTGTGTTAATTTCTTTAACCTCACTTAGATAAGTATCTGCTATATACTTAGCTCTTAGGGGATCACCGGGCATTAAGACGATATCTGCTACTTCATTTTTTTCAAATTCAAAATGTATACTAGGCATAATTCACATCCTTCTATATTCATTATAATATCAATGTAAACTAAAGTAAATATGCTATAATCTTGATGGGTGACTAATAATGACAAGTAAAATACTTAAGCATAATGGAGTGAAAATCCATATAATAAAGACTGATGATCGTTTTAGGAGCTGCCTTTGTCAAATAGCAATCTCAGATGTATATACTCCTAAAGAGTGGTTTAAATACTATTATCTAATTAATTTATTAATTATGAATAATAAAAAATATCCTAAAAATAATATTTTAGAAAAAGAAAAAAGTGAAAGATATGGTTTAGATGTCAATAATTATTTTGTAGTAAACCCTTCAATGATGCAATGTAATATATATGCCAGATTTCCTAATCCAAAATACACAGAAAAAACAGAGTTGAAAAAATGTCTGGATTTTCTTTTTGAGTTTTTAAATAATCCAAATATTGAGAATGATTTTTTCGATAAATCAACCTTTGAATCATCAATTGCCTCTCGCAGGGTCAGTTTATTAAATACTAAATTAAATAAAAACTTTACCGCCAATACAGAGTCTGAACAAATCTATTCAAAAGAAAACCCTCTAGCATTGTCGATTGAGGAGAAGTTAGAAATACTTGATAGTTTAACTAAAGAAAATGTAGTAGATTTATATAAAGAATTATTAACTAAACACTTAGAAATATTTTTTATTGGTAATATTTTAGAAGAAGAAGTATTAGAAATTATTAAACCAAATATTAAAAAAATAAATAGAGGTCTCAAACCAAAATTCAAACCCTTATCTAGTAAATTATTCATCCCAAATAAAGAAATAGTTAAAGAAGATAATGCTTATCAAACTGTTGTAGTAATAAATTACAATGTCTTAAAGATTAATAAAAAAGAGCAAGAAGTAACTTATATAGTTTTAGAAGAATTATTACAAAAAAGATTATTTGAAACTTTAAGAGAAAAAAACTCTCTACTTTATTCATTTAGTTT
>JAAZHN010000062.1 GCA_012510695.1 Mollicutes bacterium | reverse complement strand
GTAACTAAAAAATCTGGTATTTATGAATATATATTAACAAGAGATGAAAAGTATTTAAATATTCGTGTATTTGATGACAATATGAAAAGAGAAGCTTTTGAAAGACAAACAGGAATTTGTGTAAAATGTGAAGAACAATTTTCAATAGAAGAAATGGCGGGAGATCACATTATACCATGGAGTAAAGGTGGAAAAACAACAGCAGAAAATTGTCAAATGCTTTGTACTAGATGCAATGCGATTAAAAGTAATAAATAAATTTACTAATTAATATTGTGATAGGAGTAATTTATGGAATCGTTTAAAAAAATGTTAAACAGTAAAGAATTAATGGGTTACCAAGTATTAATAATATCAATTTTGTCAATGGTTTTTGGATTTATCGGTAGAAAAATTTGCGTGTTTTTAAAGTGTTGGGTAAGTGTTATAAAAAACAAATTAAAAACTTATTTTAGACATAAAAAGGGCAAATATAAAGCAAGAGAATTTATTGATTTAGAGAACAAAATTAATTTAAATAAGCCTTTAAATAGAAAAGAAAAAAGAATGAAGAAAGTCTATGATGAACAGATAAGTGATATTAAAATTAAAATGTAAAGTGTATGTAATTCCTATTATAATTTAAGGGGTAATATTTTGTTATTCTGACCTGGGTATTGAGCAGGGTACTATTAAGGTATTATTCAAGGTACTATTGCAAAATAATCAAAAATTAGAATTACAATAAAAGGTTGAAAAACAATAAAAAAATAGAATAAAAACCCTTTTTAAGCCAACAATTATAAGGCTTTAGGCTAGGTATCGAGCAAGGTAATATTGAGGTGCATAAAAAGGTATCACAAAATCACTAGCCTTCTAACACAAAAGGCGGTAATGTGTTGAATAACTAGTGAGTAAGTGGGCTGAGAATATATACGGATAAAGCCCCATTATTAGGATTATAAGGAAGCCAAAAACTTCTTGTTAAGGAAATCCCTAAGGTTTAATACAAATCTTAGGGATTTTTATATGCAAAGGAGTAGTATGGAAATAAAAGAAAAAGTAATACCATTCCCTAATTATATGAAAGATAAACTTGATAGTTTTGTAAAAACACCTAATCTAGATATCAAGTATGAAGCTGGAAAAATAATAACATTAACTAAATCGAACATTAATGTTATAGTGCCTCATATAATAACTTTTATATCAGAACCTAAAGTTTTAAAGTTATTATATTATGGTAATTACGATGAAAATATAAACAGGTTCTTTACACTAGACTTAACTGAAGAAATATCATATACAAGATTAAAAGACATTATCAAAGATTTAAGGTAGGTATTATTAAGGGTAATAAAAAGGTATTCTGACCTAGTATTCTTGAGGGTAGTAAAAAGTTATTATCAAAGTGTCTTCCCACGGTAATAAGAAAATGCTAAAATTGATATAATGAAATACTTATAAAATAGTAAGGAAAGGAGCATTTCTATGCTTGAAACAAAAGTAGTACCAAATATTAAAGCAGCAATATATATAAGAGTCTCAACTGAAGATCAAGTAAGAGAAGGCTTCTCTTTAGGAGAACAACAAAAAGCCATAGAAGAATACTGTAAAAGACAAGAATATGAAGTATATAAAGTATATGAAGATGCTGGAATAAGTGCCAAAGATACTAATAGACCATCTTTTCAATCATTAATGAATGATATGAAAGCTGGTCTTTTTAATATGATAGTGGCTTATAAAATAGATAGATTAACAAGATCAATTGT
>JAAZHN010000061.1 GCA_012510695.1 Mollicutes bacterium | reverse complement strand
GTTTACCTAAACTCATCGCCGAAACACAGCAAGCTATTGCATAATCATTACCATACATTGGTCGCATTACATCATCATTTTCATATTGAATAGCATCAGTTTTAATTGAAATCTTCGCACAATATTTTTTAAAATTTTCTGGTAACTTATCACTCCATAAAACTGTTAAGTTTGGTTCAGGAGAAGAATCAAGATTTATTAAAGTATGTAAAAATCTAAATGATGTTTTAGTTACTAATGATTTAGAATCATTTAACATTCCGGCAATACTTTCTGTAACCCATGTAGGATCTCCTGCGAATAATTCATTATATTCAGGTGTTCTTAAATGATTTACCAATCTTAATTTTAAAACTAATTGATCGATTAATTCTTGAACTTCATTTTCTGTAATTAAACCCTTACTTAAATCATGTTCAATATATATGTCTAAAAATGTTGAAGTACGACCAAAACTCATCGCTGCTCCATTATTTTCTTTTATCGCTGCAAGGTAAGCAAAATATAACCACTGAACTGCTTCCTTAGCATTACTTGCTGGCCTGCTTATATCAAAGCCATACTTACTAGCCATACTTTTAATCTCTTCTAAAGCTCTTATTTGTTCACTTATTTCTTCTCTTAACTGGATATCACTATTAGATAAAAGACTAGTATATTTATTTAAATCTTCTTTTTTCTTTTCAATTAAATAATCAATCCCATATAAAGAAACTCTTCTATAATCTCCAATTATTCTACCCCTACCATAAGCATCAGGTAATCCAGTAATTAAATGAGATTTTCTTGCGGCCCTTATTTCCTTAGTATAGGCATCAAATACACCTTGATTATGAGTTTTACGATAAGCATTAAAATGTTTATCTACTTCTTCATCTAATGTATAACCATATGCTTCTAAAGAAGAATTAACCATTCTAATCCCACCATAAGGATTAACTATTCTTTTTAGAGGTTTATCAGTTTGCAAACCAAAAATAATTTCATTATCTTTATCTATATAACCAGGTTCAAAAACATCGATTCCTGACATAATTTTAGTTTCAACATCTAAAATACCTTTAATACTTTCTTCTTTTTTTAAAGCATTAAATCTTTCTAAAATTATTTTAGTTTTATCACTAATCGGAGCTAAAAAAGAATCATCTCCTAAATACTCCGTATAATTATGCTCTATAAAATCATTTACATCGATGGTTTGTTGCCATTTATTACCTTTAAAATTATCATAATCAATCATGTCATTACCTCCTAAACGAACTATTATCAGTATAGCATGTGATGAATAAAAATAGATAAAAAAACGCCTCTTCTTTTCAGTTACTTAACAGATTTTTTATAGTATAATAACTTTAGGTGGTAATAATGATAAAAATAAAAAATTTAACTAAATATTATGGCAAATTTAAATCTTTAGATAAGGTTAATTTAACAGTTAAAAAAGGAATAATTTTTGGGTTTATTGGTCCTAATGGAGCTGGTAAAAGTACAACTATTAAATGTTTAATGAATATCTTAAACTATGAAGGTGAAATATATATTGATAATAAATTAATTACTAAAGAAGATATTAAATATAAAAGAAATATTGGTTATTTACCTAGTGATTTAGAAGTATATGAAGATATGCGAACACTTGAATTTATAAAATATAATTCTACATTTTATGACTTTGATACTATGACTAAAGCCATGGAACTTGTTAATGAATTAAAACTAGATTTAACTAAAAGAGTCAGTGAATTATCCTTTGGTAATTTAAAAAAATTAGGAATAGTAATTGCCTTAATGCACGATCCTAATATATTGATTTTAGATGAACCAACAACTGGGTTAGATCCTTTAATGCAAGAAGTTTTTTATCAAATATTAAGGAAATCCAAAGAAGAAGGAAAAACAATATTTTTCTCATCACATAATTTAAAAGAAGTAAGTGGGCTTTGTGATGATGTCGCGATTATTAAAGAGGGGAAAATTATCAAAATAGATAATATTTCTGAACTAATTGGTAAAAAAATTGTCACAATAACAGGTAATTATGACAAAATTAGGAAAAAAATTAACAAAGAGATTATTGAAGAAAATAAAAATTCAGTTAAATTTGTTTATAGCGGTAAACTAAATAAACTATTAAAATTAATTGAAGAAACACAATTTGAAGACTTATTAATTGAAAATTCGGAATTAGAAGAAGTGTTTTTAACTTACTATAAGGAGGAAAAATAATGATTAAAAAAGAATTAAAAAATAATTATAAAAGTTTGCTTATTTGGTCAGCAGTAATGACGTTTTTATACTTATTAGTATTTATTATCTATCCAGTGATAATTGATAAATTAGAACCAGGTCTTTTAGAAGAATATTTAAAAGTATTACCAGAGGAAATGTTAAAAATAATGAATTTTGATATTGTCGATATCATGAGTGCATTTGGTTGGTTTAAATCTGAAGGTTATATTATGTTGATTTTAGTTGGAGGAATATACTCGGGAATAGTTGGGGGTAACATCATGCTAAAAGAAGAAAATGATGGCACTATAAACTATTTATTATCTAAACCAATAAGTAGAAACAAAATATTGTTTTCTAAAATATTAAGTGGTCTAATTTTAATTACTTCATTTGTAGGAATAATAACTCTAGTTAATTTTATAGGTTTTGAAATGATTGGGGATTATAATAGAACAATATTTTTCTTACTTATTTTAGGTTCATTAATTGTTATGTATGTTATTTTCTTTATCAGTCTATTAATTTCTTCTTTTTTTAGAAAAAATAAAATGACTACTTCTTTGACAATCGGCTTTGTATTTTTATCATATATTCTTCAATTAATGGGAGGCTTATCTGATAAATTTAGTTGGTTAGCTAACCTATCAGTATTTGAATTAGCTAATGGTAGAATGATTATTAAAGATCAAAAATTAAGCATTATAACAATAATTATTTCATTATGTATAATTATCCTTTCACTTATATACACAGTGATTAGATATAAAGACAAAGAATTTTATTAATACTACTATTGAAAACTTCTATTAAGTATTGTATAGTAAGGGCGATTTTTATTAAAAAAGGGGGATTTCCATGGTTGCTAGGAAAAAAATTTTAGAAAAAAGAAAAATGAATAATTTTGAACTTGCAGACTACTATAAAGAAATTAGAAAGTCTGATTATTATAATGGAAAAGAATTAAAATTAGTTGGTTTAAGGAAGATTATTCATCCATTAGCATTGGGTGCATTGAAAACAAAAAGAATAATTGAAAGAAATAAATTAGAAATACTTGCAGATAATAGAAAGAAAAAAAATGAAAAACCAATAATATTTGCGATGAATCACATTGGTAAATTTGATGTTGAAATGGCGAGCGAAGCTATCAAAGATCATTTTTATATTTTATTTGGTGACCCAGAACAACTTTATAGAACTATTGAACATTACTTTCTAGTTACTAATGGAGTTTTATATTTTGATGTATATGATAAAGAGGATAAGTTTATCGCTAAGGAAAGAGTAATAGAATTGTTGAAAAAACACATAAACATTTTATGGGCACCAGAAGGAACTTGGAATTTGACGCCTAATAGAATAGTCTTACCCGTGCATTACGGGATTATTGAGGCTGCAATTAGAAGTAATTCTGTTATCATCCCAGTTGTAGTAGAACAATATGGTAAAAAGTATATTGTTAATATAGGTAAAGAATTTGATGTAATAGATTATTTTGGTAAATATAATTCAGATGAAGAGTTGAAAATACAGGCGATAGAAGATTTACGTAACCAGATGGCTACACTTGTTTGGGATATTTGGGAAACTAAACCGATTGTTGCTCGTGATAGTATTCCAAATGATTACTATGAAAACTATCTTCAAGAACAACTAGCTGGTTGGGAAGCTTTTGAAAAAGATAATATAGATCGAAGAGTATATAATGTTTTTAGAGGAAAGAAAACCCAAGACTATTCTGATGTTTTGAAAATTAATATTAAGAATAGTGATGATGTTGTTAAAAAAATGTCTTATAAATTAAATTAAGTTTATTTAAGCAACCATAAATGTTACAATATATATAATAAGGAGTTTTGTTATGAGTAGCATGTATTTTCCGTTTGCTGGATTATTGATTGGTTTGTTATTATTAATAATATATTTTTCTCGTCGAAGAGCCGATAACATAGAAACAAAGATTTATTCAAAACAGATAATAGTAAATATTATTGAAGCTATACTTGCTTGTGCAATAGTTTATATAGCCAAATCAATAGGTGATGTAAGCTATATGGTATTATTGCAGAAAATAGACCATATTTTGCTATTAATATGGGTGTGGCTACTTTTTTTATACATAATAAGTGTAACGTTCAAAAACATAACAAAAATTACGATTATTACTACATTGGTAGTAAATTTTTTAGTTTTAATACCTGTTTCGATTGGAGAAATGACAGTAATAAATGAGGGTGAATATTTAGATACAATTGGTTTACCTACAGACATTGTTACATCTATAATCGCAGTTTATTTAATAATAATGTTTTTTGTAGTTATATATGGAACAATTAAACATAGAAACACAAGTATTAAAAAGAAATATTATCCATTTTATATATTTTTATCTCTTGGGGCACTAGGTTTTTACCTTAGAAGCACGAACTCTTTTATAATATTTGAAACATTACTTTTTGCATATGTTAATCTAATTATGTTTTTTACAATTGAAAATCCTGACCTTAAGATGATTGAAGAGTTAAATATAGCCAAAAGTGAAGCTGAAAGAGCAAATCTTGCTAAAAGTGACTTTTTAGCAAGTATGAGCCATGAAATAAGAACTCCATTAAATGCAATAACTGGATTTTCTCATGCTATTTTAAATGATGAAAATTTATCTTCTG
>JAAZHN010000060.1 GCA_012510695.1 Mollicutes bacterium | reverse complement strand
GCAAAAACCTGGAGTTGAAAGAAACCATGAATTTATTAGATATGTTATACCAAAAGGTATATCATTTGATAATTTAAACAAAAAGAACGTTGTTGACATTATGAATAACATCAACAACGTTCAACGAAAAAGTTTGGATTATCAAACACCAGACACGTTATTTAGAAACGTTTATGGTGATGATATATCGAACTTACTTCATCTCATCACCATCCAAAAAGATGAAGTTAACTTAAGCTATTCTTTACTAAATAAATAGCTTAATTACCAAGAAAACAATCGACTGCTATTTCTAATTTAAAGTTGCATTTAATTTTTTAAAAATCATTTCAACTTCTTTTTAGAATGCAATAATTTCCTTGATTGACTATATTATACACAATTTTTAAGAAAAATATACCCCAATATTCAATTAAATATTGCATTCAGTCTAATAATCACTAGATTTTAAGGATAATTGCATTATGGTGTTTAACTAACCTTTATTACTTAAATATTTAAATTGCATTTAACTATTTAAGTAATAAAGACTGCAAAAACACTTGTCAAAAAAATAAAATTAAGGTATACTCTAATAGTCTTAATTAATTTTAAGACATTGTGCCTGCCCAGGTGGCGGAACAGGTAGACGCACAGGACTTAAAATCCTGCGAGATTCAACCCTCGTGCCGGTTCAAGTCCGGCCCCGGGCACCACTTAGTTTATTAAGTCTTAGGTAAGACTTTTTTATTTTACATTTTTTTCTTATTAATTATGTATATTTAATTCCTTATGCTAAAATAATAATAGGTGAAGAGATGTTATTAGATGGCATTATTATTATAGTAGGTTTTTTTCTTCTAATCAAAGGTGCAGACATCTTTGTTGAAGGAGCATCATCAATCGCGAGCAACTATAAAGTATCTAAAGTTGTTATTGGTTTAACTATTGTTGGTTTTGGAACTAATGCTCCTGAATTAGCAATCGCGATTAAATCGATGATTACTAATAATCCGGATATTATTATTGGGAATGTTTTTGGGAGTAATATTTTAAATACTTTACTTATTTTAGGTATAGGCAGTATGATTACACCTTTAAAAATTAAAAATAATACTGTTACTAAAGAAATCCCTCTAGCGCTTTTATTTTCAACTATGTTAGTTGTTTTATTACTTGATGGGCCTATTAACGGGATGGAATTTAATCAAATAAGTAGATCTGATGGAATAATTATATTATTATTTTTTGCAGTATTTATTTACTATATATTTGTTGAAGCAAGAAAGGTTACTAGAACTAAGGATACAGAGGCTCCTAAATATACAGTTAAAAAGTCTATTGTTTATGTAATTGTTGGTTTATCTTTAGTGGTTTTTGGATCGAATATAGTTGTTGATGCTGCATCAAATATTGCAACATATTTAGGGGTATCTAAAAAAATAATCGCGATGACTGTAGTCGCGGTTGGAACAGGAATGCCGGAAATAGTAATGACAATTGTTTCTGCTAAAAAAGGTGAACATGACATCTTAATTGGTAATTTAATAGGTAGTAATATTTTTAATATTTGTATTGCGATTGGACTTCCAGTAGTCTTATTTGGACCAATTACTACAACTACATTTAAAACTATCGATATATTTGTCTTTATAATGTCTTCTATTGTCTTATTTTTCTTTGCTAAAGAAGACCATAAAATATCGAAATTAGAAGGTTTTTTCCTAATCTTAGCATTTATACTATATTGGGTAGTATTACTCCTTACTTGAGCTTAAAATGCATTAATACGGGCGAATGATCACTATACTTAAAATTATTTAAAGATTCAACCTTAATTACTTCAATATTTTTAGAAACAATAAAACCATCTATTGTAAAAGTAGGTGTTTTTTTTGTGTATTTTTCTTTATTACTCCTAATTGTTCCCTCTTTAGGAATTGCTTTATTCCATCCTAACATTTCATAAGTATCTAAAATTGATTTGTCTTTATGAAATTCATGGTTAAAATCCCCACCAACTATGACATAATTGCCTTTTAGGAACTCTGCAATTGCCCGCTCAAAAATATAGGCAAATTGTTTTTCCCTAATCTTATAGTTTTCTTTATAAGCAACTGTATGAATATTAAATATAACTAATTTTTTGTTATCAATAGAAAGTTCAGTAATTAATACTCCTTTATTAATTCTTCTAATATTTTTAATTAAACCTTTAATTTTGTATGGAGTATTGAATGTTTGATATTTAGCACTTTGTTTAGTAAATGTTGCATTACCAAAATCAACTAAGTTTATTATATTATTATTTGAATAATATTTTGCTTGATACTTATCTAAACCTTTTCTATACATTTTAAATTGATTTATTTGATGTTGATCAATTATTAATTTACCATTTTCTTGAGTAAGAATAATATCAGCATCTATTTCTTTTAAAAGTTTAATTTGACCTTCAATATTACTTTTAACTGTTTTGTTATTTGGTTTATTCCCTTTTATATAGTCTGAATTAAAATTACCATGACCTGTATTATAAGTAACTATACTGAGCATAATTACCTAGACCTTCTATTTAACTTAGAAAAATCTGTAACTAAATCATCTTCCGGAACAATTTCAAATTTTATTCTTTGTAATTTAGATGCAGAATTTCCAAATGAATCTGTAACAACATATTGAATCCAATACTCTGGTCCTGGACGATCTTTAGGCTTTTCTTCTTTAAATACTGTGTGCGTTACTTTGTATTTAGATTCTTCTTCGATAGTTAAATGATCATAATTAATAGTTTTAATACTTTCTGTTTCATAGTACTCATCAAAATATTTAACTATCGGAGGAGCATAGTCTATTTTATAATCTTCTTCTTTTTCTGATTTGGGATTATTTATTTCTTTAACATAAGGCACTCTACGGTCACTGGCAATCCAACCTTTTCTACCATTTTTCAAATCAACTTTATACCAGACGAATGCTTTATCTTCTAAGTATATTTCTAAAACTTTAAAATCATCACCTTTAGTTATATAATCAATTTTCTCAGAAAGCAATGTATGCTCTTTTCTTACATTAATATAAGGATTAGTCACTTCTACCTTCCAAGCATTTTTATAATTAATTGTGTTTATTAAAATAATGCTTCCGACTACAATTAACACTACTACAAAGGCAAACAAAATTATTTTTTTCATCAATAATACTCCCAATCAATTCATATTTTATGAGTCTAGTATATCATAATTTAAGCAATTAAAAAGTATTGAAACATTAATCAATACTTATTTTTTTATGGCGTCCCCAAGTGGAGTCGAACCACCGACCTACCCCTTAGGAGGGGGTTGCTCTATCCTACTGAGCTATGAGGACACATTTCCATTTTAAATCTATATTAAGATTAATGCAAGTCATCATAAAAAAACTATTACTTAAATAGTTAAATGCAATTTAAATATTAAAAAAAGTATACCATAGTTATTACTTAGGTTATACCTTTAAATTATTTATCTAATAAACCAGTTTAAAAGAAATAATGTTAGAATATTGAATGAATAGTTGAATGTATAAGTTACTTCTTTAATAGTTATTAATTTATCTGCAAAATTGATTATCCAACTTTCCTTATGTTTAGGAACATAAGAGTTTAGTGGATACATATGAGATTTAATTGCGTTTTCTTCTATTTCATTAATACCGAATTCTTCTTTAGAATTAATTACTGCGATTATTGGGTGATCTTTAGTAGTTAATTTCATTCTATCTTTTGCTTTATCACATTCTTTAGGTATTTCATAAAAGAAGTCATGTAATAAACCACTTCTTGCGACTACTCTTAAATCTCCACCGATTAGTCTAGCTATCTTATAGGCAAAATAAGACACATTTAGACTGTGTGTATATCGATCTGTTGTATTGTGATGCGGTATATCTTTTATTTTATTAAAGTTAGGATTATTCATTATATCTTTAACTAAATAATCATAATATAAATCACTTTTAATCTTTTTACTTAACTTTTCTGACATTATACTTCCACCTCTGGACTAAGACATTATATCATATTATTATTTAGTAGTGTAAGTATTTTTAAAATATGACATTTTTTTGACATTTTCTTTAAATATTAGCTTTAAAGGTGTTGAAATAGAGTTTTATTGTTGTTATAATACAATTACCGTTTAAATGGCGATGTAGCTCAGTTGGCTAGAGCACCCGGTTCATACCCGGTAGGTCGTGAGTTCGAATCTCTCCGTCGCTACCAAGATGACTAAACTTCCAAACAGGGAGTTTTTTTATGCATAATAAAACTTTGCTTATAATAGCAAAGTTTATTTATTATTTTATAGCCTAACAATTATTGCCATATTTTTAAGTAATTTAGCGACTAAGTCTTCACGATCATATTTAAGAAATGTTTCTTTAAAGATTGT
>JAAZHN010000059.1 GCA_012510695.1 Mollicutes bacterium | reverse complement strand
TCTCTTTTTTCTCTTCGGTGTTGTCTTGAATCAATTAATAAAGGCATGATTACCGTGATTCGATCTGCTGAACCACTTATTGCCCCGATTACATCTTTAACAGCCTTGTAGTTATCATAAGGACTACAATGATTGATATTACCTCTTATATTATAAGTTAATCCATAATTACCAATATCACATATAATATATATGTCTTTACCACGAATACTTTCATTTAAAACTGTTTTTCTTTCTCCTGAAGCAAATACTGATTCAGTTATATCTAAGATTAAGTTTTTGTTTTGCATTCTCATTTTATTAATGTGACTTTCTACCTTTAAACCTAATTCTTTAGCACTTTCTAAAACAACTAATTTTAACTCTGCACGATCTTTTGCATATTCATTTGTATAACCCATTTTCCTAACCCTCCTAATTTCATTATAGTATTTCTAAATATTATTTCAAGAAAAAAGAGTTATCTTATTCGATAACTTCTTCTTCATTTGTTTCAATAAACTGTTCTTCAAGTACTTCACTTGGTTCATCAGTTAAAAATTCTTTTTCTAAGATTACGTTAATATCACTATATTGTTTAGCACCTGTACCTGCAGGTATTAATTTACCAATAATGACATTTTCTTTTAAACCTCTTAGATGATCTACTTTACCTCTAACTGATGCATCAGTTAAGACTTTAGTTGTTTCTTGGAATGATGCTGCTGATAGGAATGATTCAGTTTCTAGTGATGATTTAGTAATACCTAGAATAACTGGTTTACCAATAGCAGGTACTCCACCTTTTAAGATAACTGGTTTATTAGCTTCAGTAAACTCTCTAATTGAAACTGTTAAACCTGGAACTAAATCAGTATCATTGCCTTCGACAACTTTCATTTTTGAAATCATTCTACGAACAATTACTTCGATATGTTTATCAGAAATATCTACACCTTGCATCTTATAAACAGATTGAATTTCTTTTAAGATATATTCTTGAACGGTAATTGGGTCTGTAACCGCTAGTAATTCTTTTGGTGAAATTGGACCTTCAGTTAATTTATCTCCAGCATTTACATCATCACCAACACTTACTCTAACCTTAGCACCATAAGATGTTGTATGAGCACGAGTATCTGAATCATTAGAAATAAATATTTCATATTTACCTGATTCTTCTTCAACTGCGATTACTTTACCAGTAATTTCAGCAATTGTTGATTTACCTTTTGGATTACGAGCTTCGAATAATTCTTCAACTCTTGGTAACCCTTGAGTAATATCCTCGCCACCTGCAACTCCACCAGAGTGGAATGTTCTCATCGTTAGCTGTGTTCCTGGTTCACCAATTGACTGAGCAGCCATAATACCAACTGCTTCACCTGTTTCAACTAAGTTACCAGTTGCTAAGTTATTACCATAACATTTTTGACAAACGCCACTGTGAGTTTTACAAGTCAGAATGCTTCTTATTTCTACTGTTTTAATTCCTGCAGCAATTATTTTAGCAACAATGCTTTCAGTAATTAATTCATTTTTATTTAAAATAACTTCTTTCGTTTCTGGATGAACAATTTTTTTAGCAGAAAATCTTCCAAAAATTCTTTCAGCAAGACTTTCAATTGGTGCTTTACTTTTTTCATCAACTAGATCATAAACTTCAAGCCCAGTAATACTACCACAATCTTCTTCACGAACAATTACATCTTGAACAACTTCAACTAATCTTCTTGTTAAATAACCAGAGTCAGCAGTTTTTAACGCTGTATCGGCACTTCCCTTACGAGCTCCGTGAGTACTTAAGAAGAAATCATTAATTGATAACCCTTCTCTAAATGAAGACATAATTGGAATTTCCATGTATTCTCCATTTGGTTTAGCCATTAACCCACGCATACCTGCCATTTGAGTATACTGTGAAACAGTACCCTTAGCACCTGAGTTCATCATCATGAAAATTGGATTGTTAACATCTGTTTCTGATAATGTTTTTAATTCTTTTTGAACATTATCTTTTGCTTTTGTCCAAATATCGATTACATTACTAAATCTTTCAGTTTCTGTAATTAAGCCTCTTTGGAATTGTTTATTTACTTTTTCTACTTTTTCTTTAGCGTCTTCGATAATTTTTGGTTTTTCCTCACTACTAACAATGTCACTTTCTGAGAAGGTAACACCAGCAATTGATGAGTATTTGAAACCTAAGTCTTTAAGTTTATCTAACATAATTGAAGTTTCAGTAGTTTTATATCTTTTAAATATTTGAGCAATAATATTTTGTAAATCTTTTTTGTTAAATGGTTTAACAAGTGGCATTTCTTTAATTGCTTTTTTAAGATCAGTACCACTTTCTAAGAAAAATTTACTTGGTGTTAGTTTTTCAATATTTTCTTTACTTGCTTCATTAACATATGGGAAAGTATCTGGTAAGATTTCATTGAAAATTAATTTACCAGGTGTTGTAACTAAATACATTCCTTTTTGTTCTTCAGTAAATACTTTATGTTTAAAACTTCTTACAGGTACTACTATTCTTGTATGTAAAGAAATTTCTTTACGATCATAGGCCATAATTGCTTCATTACTATTTTTATAAACCTTACCTTCTTTTGGTAAATTAGGTTCTTCAATAGTTAAATAATAGTTACCAAGTACCATATCTTGAGATGGTGTAACAATTGGTTTTCCATCTTTTGGATTTAAAATGTTATTAGCACCTAACATTAATACTCTTGCTTCAGCTTTCGCTTCTTCAGATAAAGGAACATGGACTGCCATTTGGTCACCGTCAAAGTCAGCGTTAAATGCTGTACAAACAAGTGGATGTAGTCTAATTGCTTTACCACCGATTAATTTAGGTTCAAATGCTTGAATTCCTAATCTATGTAGAGTTGGTGCTCTATTTAATAGAACTGGATGTTCTGTAATAACATCTTCAACAATATCCCATACACAAGGATCTTGATTTTCAATTAATCTTTTTGCCCCTTTAATATTATGAGCAAGTTCTCTTTTAACTAAACCATTAATAATATGCGGTTTAAATAATTCAAGAGCCATTTCTTTAGGAATACCACATTGATACATCTTTAAGTTTGGTCCAACAACGATAACTGAACGACCTGAGTAATCAACTCTTTTACCAAGTAAGTTTTGACGGAAACGACCTTGTTTACCTTTTAACATACTTGATAATGATTTTAATGGACGGTTTCCAGCTGCTGTTATACTTCTTCCTCTTCTTCCATTATCGATTAATGAATCAACTGCTTCTTGAAGCATTCTTTTTTCATTTTGGACAATAATAGTCGGAGCATTAAGCTCTAATAATTTCTTTAAACGATTATTACGGTTAATAATACGACGATACAAATCATTTAAATCAGATGTTGCAAAACGACCACCGTCTAATTGAATCATCGGTCTAATATCTGGTGGAATAACCGGTAGGATATCAATTATCATCCATTCTGGTTTGTTTCCTGATTCGACAATTGAAGTTAAACAATCTAATCTTTTAACAAGACGAACTCTTTTTGGACCAGTTGATTTTTCAACTTCTCCTTTTAATTGTTCGATCTCACCTTCAAGATCAACTTGACTTAATAATTCTTTAACTGCTTCAGCACCCATTCCAACACGGAAATCATTACCATATTTTTCATAATATGCACGATATTCACGGTCTGATAGAGTTTGTTTTTTCTCAAGATCAGTTGTTCCTGGATCAATTACAACATAACTAACAAAGTATAGGACTTCTTCTAAGTCTCTTGGAGACATATCTAAAACAAGTCCCATCTTTGACGGTACACCTTTAAAGAACCATATATGCGAACATGGAGAAGCAAGTTCAATGTGCCCCATTCTTTCACGACGGACCTTAGCACGTGTTACTTCTACTCCACATCGATCACATATAACATTTTTATATCTTAATCTTTTATATTTACC
>JAAZHN010000004.1 GCA_012510695.1 Mollicutes bacterium | reverse complement strand
TTAAGGGGTTAATTAAGAATTTAGATCCCTACCTTGAAATAATAAAAATTGAAGACATAAAAATTCCTTTTAAGAAAATAATTAAGGTTTGCAAAGAAAAAGATTGCTTTTAAATAAGCAATCTTTTAAATTTAATCTTAATTATGGTGTTGGTCCTTCACTTGTTAATTGAACGTTGAATACTGCATAACCACCAGATGCACTATTTTCGCAGTCAACATCTTGACCTTCAATCCACATATACCATCTCATCTTAGTTACACCTTCTTGAACAGTAAATACTTGTTGAGGTGTAGATCCACCAGTAAATGCTAATGGAGTTGAATAAGTAGGTGAAATTGCATTGAAGAATGATGGATAAGCTGTTGCATGAGTTGTAGTTCCTAGAACAGCGGCATTTACATTATCTGTAGATAGAATAGCAGCTTTAACACCAGAGTATGGAACTACTGCTCCACCAGTTGCTGGAATTGTTAATCCATAAACACTATCTGCATGAGCAATAGCAGTCGCTGTATGAACATCATAATTTGGTTCCCATAAATAAACAGTTGAACCAGTACCATTATTTAATGCTTGATATGCTGTATGAGCAAGACCTAAATTTGCAGAAAATCCTGTTTCGACAAAGGCTACTCTTGTTGCATTTTTTATTCCAGTATCATTTGGTTGATCTGCAGGAACACTTACTCCAGAGTTAGTAGTCAAATATAGTTGAGATGTTGAATCAGCTTTAATGAAAACATCAAAGGCAACAAATCTTCCAGTTGTACCACGAACTTCTATATCTCTAGTAGCGGTTAATATGTGATCTGTCCCTGTTGTATCAACTACTCCATAAAACATTTCTAATCTACCAGAAGTATCAACTGCTAAACCACTTGAAACAGCTTCTAGAGTTGCTGGTATTTGGTTTGTATGATCTGTATAATAAGCAGCTGCATTATTTAAATCAGTCGGTCCAATTTGGGATTTCCATGTACGAGCATCAACTGAGATTTGGATACCTCCTTGAGTTTCAACATTAACTTGAATTGGATTTACTGTAATTGTTTTATTCGCTGTAAACCATGCATATGTTGATGTTGCACCAAGTCCCATAAGGAACAGTGTCATAACTAACAATAACAATATTCTTCTATTACTTCTTTTATTACTTCTTCTTTTTTTCATATAATCGTCCCTTTCTTAGTTTAAGACTAACATATATTTTTTTTGCTTGCAATTAAAATGTAAACTTTTTTCATCATCTTTACACATTATTGTATAGTTTGTTTTGACTCAATAATAATGAAGATACTTTCTACTTGATTTTGGTATTTATAATTCTTGTGAGTAATGGGAAAATACACTAACAAAGTATAATTATTTATTTCATTATATTCATATGTAAAATAACTTTTAGGTGTTGCCATTTCTTTAAAATAAGTACCATCATCATCTTGAATTATATTCGTACTTGTTAACTTATTAATCGCACTACTACTTTGATAATCTTCATTGATATATAATTCATAATCTAACTGAAGGTTTGTTGTAGTCACCACTTTTAAATCATATTCCATTAACGTTTCAGTTCTTTGTCCATCTTTATTATTCGCAATTGTAAAGTTATAAACATAAGGAGTAACTCTTGGTACTAAGTTTGGAATACTAACATCGATATATTGATACCCCGCTTCTAATATATAACGTGCCACCGGAATATTAGCATCAGATGTCGCTTTAGATTCATATCTTGAATAAGTCAAAGGAAAAAGCGTAATAATAAGAACTAATAAAACAAAAAGAAAGATTGTTGTAGGTAAACTAGCTTTTCTTTTTCTCATCATCTTCACCTATACCTTCAATTATCGAATCATTAGTAATTCGGAAATCTTTTAAATTATTATATTTAGCCTTTGTCCAATCTTTAAATGTACTACTAAGTAAGAGCATTGTTATAAAGAAAACAATTAAAATTTTCGGAGTCATAATTACATCTTTCCATACTCCAAAATTAGGCAAAATCTTGATTACTTTACCAATTACTGTCTCTTTAAAAATTGGTTTATCTCCAATATTATTATAATCACCCTTAGTTATATAAGAAGCATCTTGAATATCAATTACCCTGTGAGTTATAAAATCTTTACCTACTTTATATGTAATAATATCTTGTTTTTTTATTGTTTGATCATTAATTTTAACAACAATGACATCATTTTTTCTAATTGTCGGAGCCATACTATCACTTATAACTTTAAATACTGTATAACCAAAAAAGTTTGGATAATCTTTTTTCATAATTCTAATTTGGATAAAATTAAAAATTACAATTATAGTAACGATGACGATAATTGCTTTTAAAATATATTCAATTGTCTTTAATAATGAATTTAAAAACTTTTTCATTTTATCCCCTAATCATTCTATATATTGTAATAATCTAATCGTAATTGGAAATTGTAACTCAGGAGCAATTTGATTTACATAATTTGAATCAGCACTGTTGTTATCATCATTATTGTCCCATATAAAGTCTACTCTAATCCTTTCTAAGTCTCCAGCTAATACTCTATCAAGTGGAATAACCCCGGAATATTTATTTAATTCAATTTCAGTTAAATTTTCATTTGTATCAAGATTTTTAATATTAGTTAAATAAATTTCAGAATTTTCTAGTGCTAAAAAATCTAGTTCGATTTCATATTCAATTGCTACTTCACTGCCTGTTGGATCGATTAAGATTTCAAAATAAGCACTTAAACCTGGAGCAGCTTTACCAGGCACTACACCAGAATTAGGAACCCAATTAACATTATTAATTGTAAAATTTGTTGAACTGCCTGTAACATTACTACCATTGACTAGTAGTTGCCATTTAGCTAAACTACTTTCAACATTACTGCCAATATTACTTTCAAATATTCCATAACTATCGATAAAAACAAAAATTAAGATAATAAGAAAAAGAAAAGCAATTAGTTGAAAGTTTCTTTTCATTTTTTCGCTTTCTTTAACTCAGTAATCAATAAATATAATTCATAAATAAATAAAATTAAGATTGGAATTATTACGATGAATAAAAATACCCATTTAGATGCAATAAATCCCAAAATAGCACCGACACCTGCATAAACTTTTACATCTTCTGTTTTACCAATAACATTTTCATCACTTAAGAGAAAATCATTACTCATAATAAATGAATTTGTTGCCTTAGGATTTTCATTTACCTTATTAATTTTTCCATAATTTACTACTGACTCTTTTGATGATGTATCATAAAAGAATATTTGATCACCAACTTTAAATTCTGAATTTGGTACTTTAGTAATAAGCAGTAAGTCCCCTTTATCATAATCACTTAATTTTGTTGTCATAACAAGTAATGTCTTGTCACCAAATGTTGAGACATTATATTGATTATAGCTTAATAAATATACTGTTAAAACAACATCAAGCATTAATACTATTGCAATAAATGTCCAAAATAATGTTTTTTTCATTTTTTTCATTCTCCACCTCTATTTAGTCTAAATACATTATACACTATATTATTCTTTTTGTGAACTTTTTCTTTGAATTTCGTTAAGTAATTCTTGTCTTAAATAATAGTCTTTAATTTTCGGAAAATCTAGTTTCTCTAAGTTTTCAATTTTTAACTTATTTACAAGAATTGCTACTGTTTCAATTAAATTATCGATTGCTTTTTCCTCTAAATCTTCTTCATTAATGTTAATATTATTTAATTGATATTTAGAAGCGACTATTTCAGCAATATTTTCTTCTGTATTCATGTTTAAATTATTAATTAAATTACTTCTTGGATTAATATAAAAACTATATAAAACATGATAATCACTTTTTAAATCTTCTTGACTATACTCAGG
>JAAZHN010000058.1 GCA_012510695.1 Mollicutes bacterium | reverse complement strand
TTTATAAATACACTCCAAAATATTGAAACATAAATTTTTCTACGACTAATAAAAAATAATAAACTGCATAAATAAACAGTTGAAGATATTATGTAAATTGACCAAGTTACTCTTCCTACAGCGATTAAATTACATAAAACAATTATAATTGAAATAAGTACCAATATTAATGAGCTTAATCTTATCAAATAAGGAAAATTAATTTTATGAGCAAACTCTTCAATATTTTTTGGGTAAGCTAATACTTCTTTTTTATTATCAATACTTGGAATCTTTGTTTTACATAATGGACATTTTTTTTCACTTTCAGATAGTTTTACTCCACATTTATAGCAATACATTTTTCACCTTTCATTACTTTCTATTTCTACTGGAATATTTAAATCTACTAAATATTTAAAAAAGATTCTTTCAAATTCTGCTTCTTTAATTCTCCTTGAAAAACTAAGATATAAATTATTATTAAAACCGATACAAGAAGCTGTTCCAGGTTTGGATTTAGATCTACCTATGATTATTTCTAATTTCGAAATATAATTAGCCATCTCTTTTGGGATGTCAATATTTCCTAGATTAGATAAATTACTCGAACAATACCTATCTCCTAATATTTTTTCAGCTAAAGAAATAAAATGTTTTTTTATAAACATAGGAATTATTCTTAATAAAAAATGTTTTTCAGCTTTAACATTGCCCAATATTTTAGCATTTAGTCTTTTTTCATTAACCATTAATTTCATTTGACTTTTTACGATGGTTACTATTTCATCAAAATCATAATGACCATACTGGCAATCAATCCCAACATTTACATAAGAAGAAAAATTTCTTAAAGTTTTATAATTATAGATTTTTCTTAAGTTAACTGGAACGGCTATTTTAATACTTTTATTTTTCCCTTTTAATGATTTATCTTTTTCTTTTATTTCTTGAATAGAATAAATCATTACCGATGTAATAAACTCAGTAATACTACAATTATATTTTGTACAAACTTCTTTTAATTTAGTAAGGGGAATTTTTCCAGTTATAATATTAATTAAGTGACTTTCTTCAACTGTTCCTTTAAAATGATAAGCCGTTTTTTCTAATTCTATTTTACCTATTTTCCCTGTAATTTTTTTAAAAGCATCTTCATATTCTTCTTTTTTAGGTTTTTCTAATGGATTTAAAATTAAATCTGAGTATTCAATCTGACAATTATATTTTAATTTTAAATATTCACCAACCAGTGTTAATAAAAAAGTTAATCCACCCATTCCATCAGTTAAAGCATGAAATATTTCAATTGATATTTTGTTTTCAAAATATCTAACTCTAAACATAAAATGTTTATTATCTTTCCATTTTATTTTAATCATTTGATTATTAGCATCAGGCTCAATATTTAAAACATCATCAATGTAACTAAAATAATACCAAAATAAACCCGTTCTTAACCGATAGGAAAAAGAAGGAATTCTTTTAATTGTATTATTAGTTGCTTCTTGTAAAATATTTACATCAATTTTTTCCTTTAAAGTAACGGATAATCTAAACATTAATGAAATTCTTTTTGTTGCTATAGAAGGATATAATAATGCTGAATTATCTAGTCTTAACCATTGGGGAATACTATTATTTTCCATAAAATACCTCGCCAAAAATAAATTATTTATAAATAAATTATATCATATCTATTAAAGGGATTTACGATATTATCATTTTCCTAATTAATTTAAAAAAGTTCTACACTTAACAATAAAACTTATATTAAAAAACATCAATTTTTTGTGTTGTTATTAATCATTATTTTTAGAAATATTTTCAACAATTCTTTTTTCGGTTCTTGAAACATAATAGTTTGGAATAATAAATTGTGGGTATAGACTTCTAAATTCATCTTCTATATTATCAGCAACGCCTAATAAAGTGGCTATGATTAAATAATTGTCCCAAATAATTACTTCTTCAGATTTGCGATTATTTAAATTAGAAAAATCTAAAATAAATTTTTTTAGTCCTGCTATTTTTTTTGCTTGAACACTAATTTCTTCAGACAACGAAACTTTATCAATATTTCGAACTTGAGTTGATACAACAGTAGTAATTTTTTTCTGATATTGATGATCAAAAGAAGGATATTTTTCATTATCAACAAATTGATCCATTAATTATTGAATATGTTCATCTCTAAAAGCTTCATCAGAAACCGTGATAATTGTTAATAGATTCTTAGTTACTAATGTTCTTTGAATTTCTAATTTAATCGATAATAAAAAATTATGTAATTCTTGAATATTAATAAGACACCACTCAGCAAATTCTTTAGGTTCTAGTAAATTATTTAAAGAAATATTCTTTATAAATAAATAAAC
>JAAZHN010000057.1 GCA_012510695.1 Mollicutes bacterium | reverse complement strand
TTTTCATTAGTTTCTAAATCATTTAAACATAATCCTAAATAAATATTTTGTCTTATATTTGGTAAGTGAAATAAATCAGGAGATAATTCTTTAGACACTATGCTCGAAAACTCTTCAATAGTTGGCTGATTATAACTTTTATTATTATAAAAAATCAACTCATTTCTATCAAGTAAATAGCAATCATTATATAAAGTTTTAGGCACGACTATTTCACCATTTTCCACATAGCCAAAAGCACCTGATATTCCATATTTTTCTAATTCATCATATCTTACATCTCTAGATAATAAGTATTGACGATATGTTTTTAATATTTGTGATAATGATGTATTTACATTGGAGCCAAGTTCTAATATTGCTTGTTCATTATCTGGTCTAAAGCCATGATCAATCATATAATCTAGTAATAAAACAGTTTTAACTTCATTTAAATTACTCATAAATCCTCTTTTCTTAAAAGGTATCTTACTTGAAAGAGTAAATATTGTCAAATAAAAAAACAACTTCTTTGAAGTTATTTTGCTTTTAAGTGGTGCAGGTGAAGGGACTTGAACCCCCACGGAGTAATCCACTAGATCCTAAGTCTAGCGCGTCTGCCAGTTCCGCCACACCTGCAAGTGGTGGATCTTGTTGGACTTGAACCAACGACCGCCCGGTTATGAGCCGGATGCTCTAACCAACTGAGCTAAAGATCCATCTTCATAATAATATCATAAGACATTTAGGAGTGCAAACATAATTTTACTGAACTTTTATAAAATAAATATTAGACCAGATTTGATTTTTAACTTTTGTTAAAAATTGATTGCTTAAAACAGCGTTTGAAATACTTGGAGTATAACTATTATAAATAATATTATTTAAGATGCTCATTTGATTATTAATGGATAACTCAGCCATCTGAGGCCCAATTAAACCATAATTTATTTTTTCTTTCATTAGATTTACTAAAATTAAAGCAATATTTAAATAAGCGGTTTGTAAATTAGTAATAAGATAGGGATTATTAATTTGAATGTTATCTAAGGCAAATAAACAATTTATAAATTCTTCACCAATACCTTTTATATTTACTTCTTCAATTAAACCTAAAAGATTCATTTTTGAATATAAACCTTCAAGCATTTCTCTACCAATTATATCTTCAATCATTCCCATAAAGTACCTCTCAACAGGGAAGGAGTAATCATTTCCAAAATTTCGATTAGTTATAAGAGCGGTGTAACCTTCATTTATCCCTCTAGCGATTTGGGGTGTTTTTAAATTTGGGGCTTGAGAAAATCCGGTAAATACCGTGCCGTCTTTAGCAATATAACTAGAACTTAAATGATATAACTCATGATAGATAGTTGAATGATCTTCACTTTGGATTGTTTTAATTATATTATCTCCATTATAATATAAACCGAAAGATCCATTTTTCTTGGCATCTTCATCACTAAAGGTTATAAATCTAGCTGTATTAATATTTTGATAAAAATTATTTAAATCAAAACTAGGAGAAAATTCTTTATTAATACTTATAAAAAAACTAATCTTCCGAAAAAAAACTTTTCTTAAAGATAATCTTTCTTTTAATAATTTAGGACCACTTTTTATTGTTGGTGGAAAAAAAACCATATATTTAAGTTTATTGGTTTTAATTAAAGCATAATTATTTGCAAACTCATATTCTAATTGTTTAACATACCACATTTATTTTCACCTATAAATATTATAACATGCATTTTTAAGTTGTTAAGACTATTTATTTGTTATATAATAAGTTTACATGGTTAATGGGCGATTAACTCAGTTGGTAGAGTATTTGCTTGACGTGCAAAAAGTCAAAGGTTCGAGTCCTTTATCGCCCACCATTTTTTTATGAGGTAATTTCCCAAAAAAATATTAGAAAAAAATCATAAAGATAAATTAATAAAAGTTTTAAACTGGGTAATAGAACATTTTGCAATTGCCCCTGAATATAAAACACTGAGGTTTTGATAAGAAAAATACAATAAAAAGGCGAATAATTACTTGTCAGATACCTAATATATATGATATACTACCGTTGTTATTACAAAAAGTAGTAATAAATGGTATAAAACACTTGCCAAACCAAGATTTATATTATAAAATGTAAGAGGTTTTCCAAAGTGGGCTTGTAGCTCAGCTGGTTAGAGCGCACGCCTGATAAGCGTGAGGTCGATGGTTCAAGTCCATTCAAGCCCACCAATGATGTGGCCCGTTGGTGAAGTGGTTTAACACACATGCCTTTCACGCATGCATTCATGGGTTCAAATCCCGTACGGGTCACCAATTTATCAAAATAGTCCTATTATAAGGACTTTTTTTGTGCTAATAATCTAACATTTTCTTAAAATTAAATCCCGGATGAGTTACCAAATGAAAAAAACACTTAAGGATTACTTGAGTTTTTTTATTTTCATTTTATGATTAAGTTCTTCAAAATGAATTTGATGATAATCTGGGTCATATTTAATTAAATCTAAGTACATTCTCATAAATATACAATTAAATGGTTGATATCTACTGCCACTATTTCTAAATCGTATCGCATAGGTTTGATAAAAATGTTCATCAGTTAAACTTTTTTGAAAATTAAGAACAAATTCTTCATTTATCTTTTTCATTGTTAATATGCTTGCTTTATCATAAGGAAAATCATCACTATGCCAAGTGATAATCCCATTTGAGAATAACCTTTTATATTCATCGTGCTTTTTAAAAGAAGAATTAATTTTTTTATTTCTTTTAATTAAATTGATTTCATCTTCTTGTGTTTCACACCAATTAAATTCAGAACCTTGAATTTCAAAGACATTACATGTTTTAAGATCATTAGGAACAGGAATATATTTTTTACTCTCAATGGTCCAATATAAATCTAGATTACTAGCATATAGGATAACCAGGCTTATATCTCCATTATTAATTACAAATTCATAACCAGAACTTGTTTTAGTTTTTGTTATATTTAACACTTTAAAACCCTCCCTAATAAGGATATTATACACTAAGAGTTAAATTATTATGTATATATTATATATTTTGTTATAATTAATAATAGGGAAGTGGCAAATATGGATAGTGAAGAATTTAATTTACCAACTCAAAAAAAGAAAAACAAACTAGTAAAAATAATTTTAATAATCTTAGGTATTATTGCCTTTTTAATGCTTCTTGGTGGTTTTATTTTTAATTTTATTATTTGGCCACAAATGAAGAAAAGCATTAAAGAAAAACAACTTGAAGCAATGAAAGATCAATATAGTAGTGATTATCCATCATCTTCATCATCAATAGATAGATATAGTTCTTCAAGTCATGATAAATATAGTTCATCAAGTAGTAAGGATGATTATTATTTTACAGATCCAGATAATTATCCAGAAATATCAATAAGTGAAGAAGAAATAAAACCTTTAGAAATAGCTAAATATTATCTAGAAGTTAATGTTCTTAGCAATGGAGATTTATTAGTTAAAGAATTAAAAACTATTGCTGGTAAAACCGATATAATTCATTCTTCAATTAATTTAGGCTATGTTTATGGTCAAAGGTTTAGAGGTTATGATGAACATTTCATCGACAGTTATATTTACAGTGGTAGGGCAATTGAAGATGTTAAAATCTATGGTGTAAACTATACAATTCCTAATTTTAATTTAATTAACAGTGAAGACTTAAAAGAATTTGAGGAATTAACATTCGCAAGACCTGGAGATTATGGAATTTATGTTAAAAAACCTCAATATTTTGAATATAAAATATATCAACCATCTCACTATCAACAAGCAAGTTTAATTACTTATAAAATAAAAGACGCTGTAGTTGTTCATAATGATGTTGCAGAAATTAATTATCCATTTATTAAACCTAGTTATCCAACAAAGATAGGTGAAGTAATTATTAAAGTTAATTTACCAAATGATTCAAGGTATTTAAATGGTTATTCCAATCTTAATGTTGTTAAGTCTTCACAGAGACAAATTCAAATAAATGGCTTTAATTTAGGTGTAGAATCTGAAGTTAGAGGCAGAGTAGTCTTTGATAAATCATTAGTTTATCAAGTAACAAAGTTTAGTAATGTTGATGCTAAGGATAAAATAATTGAAGTTGAAGAAAAATTAAAAGAAGAAAATAAGTAATATTATGTTATAATCTTAATGGTGATATATATGATTTACCTTGATTATTCAGCAACTACAAAAGTTGATAATGATACTCTAAATTATTTTAATGAAATAGTAAAAGAATATTATGCTAATCCTAATTCTAAGTATGATATTTCTTTAAATGTAAAAAAAGAAATAGAAAAAAATACGAAGATTATTGCTAATTATTTAAATGTTGATGAAGAAGAAATTATTTATACAAGTGGAGCATCAGAAGCCAATAATTTAGCAATTAAAGGTGTAGTAGAAAGTCGTCCTAATAGTCAAATTATTACAACAAAATTAGAGCATTCATCGATTATTACCCCTTTAGGTTACTTGCAAAAAAAAGGTTATAAAGTTGTCTTTGTTAATTTAAAAGAAAATGGTGAAGTTGATTTTGATCATTTAGAAGAGTTGTTACAAACAGATACTTCATTAGTAACAATTGGTTTAGTTAGCAGTGAATTAGGTATCATTCAACCAATTAATAAAATAGGTGAACTAATTAATAATTATCCAAATACTGTATTTCACTCAGATATAACTCAAGGTATAGGTAAGATGGAAATTGATTTAACTAATGTTGATTTAGCAAGTATATCTGCTCATAAGTTTTATGCCTTTAAAGGTATTGGAGCTTTAATTAAAAAAAGAAGGGTTAATTTAATTCCTTTAATACATGGAGGAAGAAGTATTACTAGCTATAGAGCTGGAACTCCCCAAACAGAACTTATATGCTCGATGGGTTATGCCGTAAGTAAATTAAGTGATTTACATTTAGATCATGTTAGAAATTTAAATGAAAACATTAAAACTCATTTAAGTAAATATGATAATGTATTTATTAATTCACCAGATATAGCAGTTCCTCATATTTTAAATATTTCCATAATAAATAAATTAAGTGATGATACTCAAGAATATTTTGCTAATAATAAGATATATTTATCAACTAAAACAGCTTGCTCAGATACTGGGTCATATTCTAAAGCTGTATTTGAATTAACTAAGTCTATAGAAAGGGCAGAGTCATCGATAAGAATAAGTTTATCTAAATATACAACTAATGAAGAAATAGATAAATTACTTGAAGTTTTTGACTCATATTTGAAATAAGATGAAAATAGTCAAAATAACAGCAATCTGGTGTTCTTCTTGTATTATAGTTAATAATATTCTCGATGAATTAAAAGCTGAATATGAGCTTAATATTGATGAATTAGACTATGATTA
>JAAZHN010000056.1 GCA_012510695.1 Mollicutes bacterium | reverse complement strand
TATTTTAATTAATTTTTCTTTCATTTAATCACCGTTTACTTTATTTAATGATAACATAAAAAAACCAATTGTCATTATTCAATTGGCTTCTTTACATAACATTTTGCTTTTATTGAATTAAAGTTGTGAACAACTAAATTCATACAATGATCTTGACAAGATTTAGCAATATTTCTTAATTCTAATTCATTTGTTAAAGCGATTGTTTTACCATTAAATTCTGCTAATCCTACAAATTCTGTTTCATACATTTTAATAAAGCTATCATTTTGGTCATAACCATCTAAACATGCATAATAGCCTAATTCTACAGCTATTTTCTTATTTGGGTAATAATTACATACCCAGTTATTTCTTTTACAAGAACTGTCTAATATTGCTTCATCAAGCGTTTCTTGATCAAAAGCAATTGCTAATTCTTTTCTTTGAGTATTAGTAAAATTACAATCTAATAAAGATAATTCATAAAACTTTTTTCCTTTTAGTAATTCTTCATATTCTTTTAAGTTAAAAGTTAATTCATCATTCAATATAAATATATTGTGCCCAAAAAATAAGCTTGGGTTTTTAAGTTTTTTAACCTCTACTTTATTATCTTTAATTGTTTTTAAGATAACATTTTTAACAAAATTATTATCTCTACCACTCATTGATTTAATAATATCTTCTAAAAATTGTTTATTACTAACAGTTAGTAATCTTTCATATTTCATATAATACTCCTTTGCTTGCCTATTATATCACTTAATTCAGTTTTTTAAACAAAATAAAATTACTGATAATCAGTAATTTCATTATTTAATTTAATTATTAATTCTTCAAGGGATAATGATGTTGTATCTTGGCTACCATATGGCCTGTAACTAACGTTATTATTATTTAATTCATTATCTCCTAGTATTAATGTATAAGGTATTTTCTTAGTTTGACTTTCACGCATTTTATACCCTAGTTTTTCATTACGATCATCTAATTCAACCCTTATATTATTTTTCTTTAAACTTTCATATATTTCTTTGGCATATTCTAAATGATATTCATTATTAACCGGAATTATATTTACTTGGATTGGTGATAACCATAAAGGAAATGCTCCAGCATAGTGTTCGATTAATATTCCTAAAAATCTTTCAAATGATCCGAATATTGTCCGATGTAACATAACTGGTCTTTTTCTTGAACCATCAACATCGATATAGTGTAAATCAAATCTTTCAGGTAAATTAGCATCTAATTGAATTGTTCCACATTGCCATACTCTGCCTAATGAATCACGAATATGAAAATCTAACTTTGGACCATAAAATGCCCCATCACCAGGATTAAGTTTATATTCTTGATTTGCTTTTTTACAAGCATTAGCAAGAGCAGCTTCAGATTTATCCCAAGATTCAATCGTTCCAATATATTTCTCTTCTGGTCTTGTTGATAATTCAATATGATAACTTAAACCGAATGTTTTATAAACGCGATCAACAAAATTAATTAATCTTACTACTTCCCCTTCTATTTGATCTTCTGTCATATAAAGATGAGCATCATCTTGGGTGAATGAACGAACCCTAAATAAACCATTTAAAGCACCGCTTGCTTCATGACGATGTACTAAGCCTAATTCACCAATTCTCATCGGTAAATCTTTATAGGAATGAAGTCCATTTTTAAATGCCAAGATTCCACCTGGACAATTCATCGGCTTAATTGCAAATTCATTATTATCGATTTCTGATGTATACATATTTTCTTTATAATTTAACCAATGTCCTGATAATTCCCATAATTCTCTACTTAACATAATTGGTGTTTTAATAAATTCATAACCTTCTTTAGTATGTTCTTGATACCAATAATTTTCTAATAAGTTTCGAATAATCATCCCTTTTGGTAAAAAGAATGGAAATCCAGGACCATATTCACTCATCATAAATAATTCTAATTCTCTACCAAGTTTTTTATGATCTCTTTTTTTAGCTTCTTCAAGTAGATGTAAATGTTCATTTAAATCCGCTTCTGTTTCAAAACAAATACCATATATTCTTTGTAACATCTTGTTAGAAGCATCACCCTTAAAGTATGCACCAGAAAACTTTAATAATTTAAAATATTTTAATTCTTTAACTGTATCGACATGTGGTCCACGACAAAGATCAGTAAAATCATCTTGAGTATAACAACTAATAATTGTTCCATCTTCAAAATTATTGATTAAATCAATTTTATAAGGATCACCCTTAAATTTCTCTAAAGCTTCTTCTTTTGTTAACTCTTCTCGATAAATTCTTTTTCCATCTTTAGAAATTTTTTTCATTTCTTTTTCGATTTTATCAATATCTTCATCAGTAATAACCCTATCTCCAAGATCGATATCATAATAAAAACCTTCTTCGATAACGGGTCCTACCCAAAACATTGCTCCAGGATATAATCTATTTATCGCCTGAGCCATCAAGTGAGCACAGCTATGATTTAAAACACTTAGTCTTGAATCTTCTTTGATATTTTTCATAATTTTCTTCCTTCTTTCTGTTTTTTCAACATTAATTTTGCTAATTTTTGTTTAGTTAACTTTAACTTTGTTTGCATATATTCTCGATATTTCTTTTGAGTTGACATCTTCTTAGAATTAGTTGCCATTTCATATCTAATAATAAATAATTCTTGTTTAATTTGTTTAATTTTATCTTCCATACTTACCCCTTCCCTATAATAAAAAAAGAATCGCACACAGGAGTTCATTTGAACGGTACCATCCTTTATTTAACTTAATTATTGATAACGGTTATTAGCCGGGATTTATTAATCCTCTACCAAGATAGTAAATAATAAGTTATTTCTTAGTTTGCACCAACCACTAAGTCTCTTAAAAATAGTTCTTATTACTCGTGTTCTTGTTTAACGATTTAATTAATACTAGCATTTTTTTCATAATTTTGCAACAATATTATCTTTTTTGTAAAACACTTTCAATTGCATTAGCCCGTACTGCTAAATCTTGATATTCTTTATAAAATTCTTCAATTAATTTTTGATTAATAGCCCTTTTAATAATCATCTTTTTAATTCCATTAAGGGTCGAAATTGCTACATAATTTCTTAAAGGTTTACTAACCTCACCATAAGCTTTAACATTTAAACCAGAATGTCCAGCATTTACTACATCATAATAAACCCTAACTAAATGGTTAACTTCCTCTTTAATTCCATCTAAATAAGATTCACCGATTCTTCTTGAAACAAAATCATTAAACATTTTTTTCTGTTCTTCTTTAGTAACTTTTTTAAGTGGTACACAATTTCTATAAATGAATGGCAAATCATTTTCTTTAAAGTATTCAGCAGTTAATATGCCTGCCAGAACATTAAAATAATCCGGAATTAATTGACCAATATTATCTTTTTTATCTGTCATTAAATTTAATAACTTTGCATACTCTTCAATTAACCCTGTATAATTACTTGGTTCTCCTAATAAAATATTATTTACTTCATCACTTGTAAATGCTTTTTTATTTCTAATAATACTTTCATAAAAATTAATGCCTTCAATATTGCCACTGCTGCTTATTTCACAAGCTATGGTAATTGCAAAGCGATCAATATTAGGTTTTAATGATAAATAATTATGGGCAAAATCATCATTAAATAAAGGTATATAATCATAACCATTATGTAAACTAAATAAACGATTTTTTAAATCTTCATTTAAAGTTTCATTAGGAAAAACATAACAAGGAGCATCAGCAAAATGTAAATATAACATATAACCATTACCATTTTTAAATAAGGTAAAAGCATCATCAAAAATAATTTGATTACCATTTTCTTTTATAACTGTTGAATCAATTGAGATTGTTTCAGATTTTCTTAGATCTAATCTCATCGCGACTTGAACTGGTTTTTTATATTCGGGTACACTTGGTTTTTCATTTAACAAACAATGAATAGTTGAACGTTTATTTAAATCAAAATTAGGGAAATAAGATTCTATTTGTTCTTCTAAATATTTATATTCTACATTGTCATTTTCTTCTATTAATTTTTTTATTTTTTCTAGTAATTGATTACTTAGTCCTAATTTACGATTTTCAAGCATCAATTGTAAAACATTTTTGTAAAATGTTAAATCATTACC
>JAAZHN010000003.1 GCA_012510695.1 Mollicutes bacterium | reverse complement strand
TATTAATGTTTTTTATATTGATATTTTTATTGTTTCTTGATTTTTTTCTAGTGACTCACTTGACTTGATAAATGACTTGTAACTACTACGAATTTTTACAAGATCATAAACTACAAGTTTAAGAGAATTTTGGGTGGCATATTCTTTTGCTCTTTGATAAAGTGGATGACCTTCTATGTTTTCACTGTTAATCGCGACAAAAACATATGCAGCCTTAGAATCAAAATCTTCTCCTCGTCTTGCTAAGACCACCTCAGAGTAGCCATCATTCTCAACCAATTCAGAATATGGCGAGTTATAGTCATTAGGATCATTGCTATTATCTATATTATAGACCCCAGCATTAGTAGTCATATATTTTTTAGAACTCATTAAAATTGATTCAGGAGTTATTGAATCAGCATTAAAACCGATTCCTAAAAAATTACCAACATTGTCCTTTGCGAAAAAAGAGGCACTATAAACAGAAGCGGATATTTGATTTTGAGTATCAGATTGATAATAACCTAATCCAGAAGAACCTGAATATACAACATCTAAATCAGCAACATGATTAACAATTGTCGGATTTAGTTTAGCTTCCAAACCAGCGACTAATTTTTGATATTCCTCTTTGCTTGTCGCTATTTTTTTGATTTTTTCTAACTCTTTTTCTTTGAATCTACTCGGATCTCTTGCAAAAAAATGAATTAGTTGTGGTCTTAAATCTCTAAAGTCTTCGATAAGGTTAATGTATTCTTTAGGTTTATATAATCTATTTACTAGATCTTCTCGATAAATAATTTCGTATTCCAAATTAATTTCTTCTAACTCTTCAATTTTTTGATCATTATTAATATACTCTTCGATTCTTTGTAAAAGTTTTCTTCCTTCTTCAGTGTCAATTTTTTTAATTTTGTTTTTTAAAACATTAACATTAGCTAAAAGTTCTCTTTGATGACTACCAAACATTTTATTTTTTTCAAATGTTTCTTTTTTTATTTCATAAGGAACATCTTTATTAAAATTCATAAAATCTTCTTTAACAAATTCGAAATTATTTAACAAATCTTCTATCTTGTATTCATTTACTATTTTATAAACTATTGCTAAAAGTAGACCTATTTTGATTTCATCATTTGAATTAATATTTTCATTACCATTAACTAAATAATCAAATAACTTTAATACATCTTCTTTGGTGAAGTCTTTAGTAAAATTTATGATTTTTTCTTCTTTTTCATAAAAGATATTTTTATAACTATTATCACTCATGATTATTTCAAAGATATTTTCTTTAATATTACTTAATATTTTTAATACTTCTTTTTCTTCTAAATTGAAGTTTTCAATATTTGGAATATCTCCTCCACTAGAAAAAACTTGATAGATATCATATCTACCCACTAAGTTACCAATCAGAAGATCTCTACGATAAAAATATTTTGGATTTTGGACAACTAAGTTATTAATATTCTTCTTAAATGTTTCAAGGTTTTTGCTTTGTAATATAATTTCCAAAATTGGTTCTACATTCAAACTTGTATTTTTTCTTTCTATTAAACGGTCGAGAAAATCAACAGAAAAGTTTAACTTTTTACATTGTTTTAAGTACTTGGTTCTTTTCATTTTAGCTTGAATTTTACCTAGTAATGAATCTTCTTTCATAATTTACTCCTCATATTATTTTAATCTTTTTTATTTTTAAAGACAAATACGATTGGTGTTCCAGTAAAATCAAAATTATCTCTGATAACATTTTCTAAATATCTTTCATAACTAAAGTGGATTAAACCTTTGTTATTTACATTGAAGGTGAATTTTGGTGGTTTCGTGCCACTTTGATTAACAAAGTATATCTTTAGTTTTTTACCCTTATATGAAGGTGGTGAGTGCATTAATACAGCATCACTTATTACATCATTAATCGCACTTGTTTTAACTTCTCTTCTAGAGTTTTCATAAACTCTAATTATTTCAGGCATAAGTGTATTAATTCTTTTTTTAGTAACTGCTGATAAATAAACAATCGGGGCATAAGGAATAAATTGGAAGTTATCTTTAATTTTTTTCTCCCACTCTTTGATGTTTTTTTCTAAAACTAAGTCCCATTTATTAACCGCAATGACAACTGGTTTACCAGATTCTATTGCATAACCGGCTATATGTTTATCATGTTCTATAATACCTTCATCAGCATTGATAACAACAACACAAACATCAGAACGATCAATTGCTTTAATACTTCTTAAAAGGCTATATTTTTCGATTGTTTCAAAAACTCTTCCTTTTTTTCTCATTCCCGCTGTATCGATAACAATATACTCTTCTTTATCGTATTTAAACTTTGTATCAGTAGCGTCTCTAGTTGTTCCTGGCTCATCACTAACTATTGCTCTTTCTTCTTTTAAAAGAGCATTTATTAAACTACTTTTACCAACGTTTGGTCTACCAATTAAACTAAATTTTAAAATATCATCAGTATCACTATCTTCTTTCGGAGTTAAGTGCTTAATTATTTCTTCAAGTAACTCTCCAATTCCTAAATTATGTTCACCACTGATTCCTAAAACAGTCGGAAAACCAAGTTCATAAAAACTATAAATATTTTCTTCATGTCTTTTAACATTATCTAGTTTATTAACCGCGACTATTACTTCTTTACCACTTTTTTTAAGTAAATCTCTAATTTGATAATCTTCAATTGTTAAATCTTCTTTACCATCAACTAAAAAAATAACAACATCAGACTCATATATACCAACTTCTGCTTGAATCTTTATTTGTTCATTGATTTCACTTTTTTCGATTTCAATTCCTCCAGTATCAATCAAATAAAAAGAATAGTCTCGGTAATTAACTGTCCCATAAATTCGATCTCTTGTGACCCCTGGAGTATCTAGTGTAATCGATTTTCTTTCACCTATTAAACGGTTAAAAACCGTACTTTTACCAACATTTGGTTTACCAATTATACATACTGTATCTTTCATTTAAATCACCTATTTTTGGTACACGGCATAATATGAACCATAATACTTACTAAGAGCAATATCTCCTTCTAAAGGAGTATTAGTTACCGGATCAAAAACTTTACCTTCTTTTTCTGGTGTTAAAAATTTATCATCGATGAGTCTTTGAATATTCACTACTGATTTTTCGCAATTAATATTTCTAGAACTTGGTACTAAATCCCGATCAATTATTGAACATTGTGTATTAGTCCAAACAAGATCAAAACTATAACTCTGAGCCCATAAAACAGCTGCTTGTTCAATACCTTCTATTTTAGATTGTAAAACTTTATTTTTAGAACTATCATCAGCTCTCAAAAAAGTAGGTGCGATGAATACTATTAAAGCCCCAAGTATAATAATGACAACTAATAACTCTACTAATGTAAACCCTTTTTTATTCATACTTATTCCCTTTCAGCTAAATAATTCTTAATGATTTCATAGACATCTTCTTTACCTCGTTTATTAATCGCTGAGAAGAAAATGACTTCATCTAAATTATCTAATTTTAATTGTTCTTTAATTAACTTATTTTGTTTTTCACGGTTATTCTTTTTCACTTTATCAAACTTAGTCGCGATTATTGTAATCGGGACTTGATAATATTTCAAAAATTCATACATTAAACGATCATCTTCACTTGGTTTATGACGATAATCGATAAGTAAGAAAACTCTTTCTAAGTGTTCTCTATTTCTTAAATATTCTTCAATCATTAAACCGAATTTTTTTTGTTGTTGTTTATTAACTGCGGCATAGCCATATCCAGGAGCATCAACTAAATAAAAATCTTCATTGACTAAATAAAAATTTAATGTTTGAGTTTTCCCTGGTTTAGAACTAACCTTGGCATAGTTTTTTCGATTTAAGATTGTATTGATAAAACTACTCTTACCAACATTACTTCTTCCAAGTAATAAAAACTCAGGTAAATCATCCACTGGATATTGACTAGTTCTAGTTGCTAAAACTTCTAAATTTGAAGTATCTATATTCATATATATCTGCCTTCCTAAGTAAAATTATATTAAAAATAAGAGAAAAAAGCAAACAAACAAAAAGATGATTATTCATCATCATCTTTTAATTTAATTAAAACTTCTCTTGGTTTAGAACCATTTTGTGGTCCAACTATTCCTCTTTCTTCTAAAAGGTCGACAATTCTTGCTGCTCTGTTGAATCCTAATCTGAATTTTCTTTGGAGTAATGAAGCACTTATTTTACCATTTCTAAGCGCAAATTCGACAATTTCATCATACATTGGGTCATCATATTCTTCATCTGATTCACCTATTGTACTTTTATTTTCAGTAAATGCCAGGACATCTTTATCAAAATGGGCTTTACGATTACTTGTAATAAATTCAATTAATCTTTTTGTTTCATCATCAGAAATAAATGTTCCTTGAATTCTAATCGGTGAATTTTCACCCATCGGTAAATAGAGCATATCTCCTTTACCAAGAAGTTTTTCTGCACCTTGCATATCTAGGATTGTTCTTGAATCGATTCCACTACTAACGGCAAAGGATAATCTTGAAGGAATATTAGCTTTAACAATGCCGGTAATAACATCTGTTGATGGTCTTTGAGTCGCGACAATTAAATGAATTCCAGCCGCTCTTGCCATTTGGGTTATTCTCATAATTGAGTCTTCTACTTCTTTAGCCGCGACTAACATAAGGTCCGCTAATTCATCGATAATTGCAACTATATATGGTAATGGTTTTAAACCTTCATCTGGTCTTCTTCTCATTTCACGTTCGATATATTCATTATAAGTAGCAATGTTTTTACACTCTTTTTCACTAAACACTGCATATCTTCGTTCCATTTCTTCAACTAATTTTTTCAAAACTACATTCGCTTGTTTTGGATCGGTAACAACTGGATACATTAAATGAGGAATATTTTTATAATTTGATAATTCAACCTTTTTAGGATCGATTAAAATTAACTTAACTTGATCATCTGAGTATCTCATTAGTATTGAGGCAATAAAACTATTGATGCATACTGATTTACCTGAACCAGTAGATCCTGCGACAAGTAAATGAGGCATCTTGGAAAGATCTGCAGTCATGACATTACCCATTAAATCTTTTCCTAAGACAACTAAGATATTTGATGATTCCATATGTTTTGGAATATTTGCTAAAACTTCTCTAATTGGAACTGAACTAACAACTTTATTAGGAATCTCAATTCCAACAGTACTCTTACCTGGGATAGGAGCCATGATTCTGACATCTTTAGCCGCTAGGGCTAAAGCTATTTCTTTATTGATACTTGTGATTCGACTTAACTTAGTTCCAGCTTTAATTTCAACTTCATATTGAGTTACTGCAGGACCTTCATGGATATTAACAACTTTTCCATATAATTGAAAATCATTTAAGACTTGTTCAATAATTGCTTTATTTTGCATTAATAAATCAGTTGAAGCACCTTTTTTACCACCCTTTGGTTGATCAAATATATCTAAAGATGGATAAATGTATTGTCCTTCACCCTCAACACTTGTTACGGGCATTATTTCATTAGTTTGACTTGCAACTGGTTCACTTTTACTTGTTAATTCATGAACACTGTTGATGATTACTCGATCATCTTCAGGCTCTGATTCTTCTAAGTCTTTTTCTTTTGATTTTTTCTCTTTTACAGGACGATTTTCTCTTTTAGTTTTTATTTTTTCAACTACTTGAGCAAAATCAATTTCAAATAACATAATTATTCCAAATATTCCTAAAACAACTAAAATTATTTTTGAACCCTGTAAAGCAAAAAGATTAATAAATGCCCATGAGAAAAATGCTCCGATGAATCCACCACCGACACTTATTGCCCCATCACTATTACTAATCGCATCTTTAAAATTATCTAATGTTGAAGTAAATACTTCAGAAACACTAAACCCTGAACTATCGATTAATGATATATGCATATATGTTAATACTACAATAATTAAAAGATATATTCCTATTTTTCTGCCTGAAAAAAACTCCGGTAAACTTCTTTTAAACATCATATATAATCCTAAATATAAAAACATAACTAAAAGAATAATATTTGCATTACCCATTAAAAACATCGCAAAGTTTTTAATGAATATTCCGACCAAGCCAAATGGGGGTATGCCAATTATTGCTAGTAAAAAGAATAATAGTCCATTTAACTCTACTCCATACTTAAAAGGCTTTTTTTCTGGTTTCTTCTTTTTTCTTCGACGTTTAGCCATAGTATCACCATATTCATTATAATATATAATAATCTTAAAAACAAATGGATTATTCTTTAATTAACCTTTTTTCCATCTAAACTAAATGATTTAGCTGAAAGGATTAAAACTTTAATTATTTGACCTATTTTAATATCATCACCTGTTACATTAACAACTTTCATTGTTTCTGTATAACCCATATATTTAGTTTTATCTTTGCTATTTACTTCTAAGATTAAAACATCAATTTCTTTATCTAAATACTTTTTATTATTTAATAAAGAATACTCATTTACTTTTTCATTTAATTGTTGTAATCTTTCTTGTTTAACTTCTAAAGAAATATTATCCTCCATTTTAGCCGCGGGAGTATTTTCTCTTGGTGAATAAATAAACGTATATGCTCCGTCAAATTTACATTCATCAACTATGTCAAGAGTATGTTTAAAATCCTCATCTGTTTCATTTGGGAAACCAACAATTATATCAGTAGTAATCGAAACATTAGGGATTTTCATTTTTATTTTATTAAATAGTTCTAAATATTTTTCTTTAGTATATCTTCTTCCCATCAATTTTAAAATCCTGTCACTTCCCGATTGAACTGGCAAGTGAATGTAAGGCATAATATTTTTATTTTTACTTATTACTTCAATCATCTCATCAGTAAAATCCCAAGGATGACTTGTTACAAATCTAATTCTTGGAATATTTGTTTTACTAACCATTTCAAGTAATTGAGAAAACTCGATTTCTCCTTCTAAATCTTTGCCATAAGCATTAACATTTTGACCAAGTAGGGTTATTTCTTGATAACCAAGATCAATTAATTCATCAATCTCTTTTAAAATATCTTCATGTTTTCTACTTCTTTGTTTACCCCTTGTATAAGGAACAATACAATATGTACAAAACTTATCACAACCATACATTATATTTACCCAAGCTGTAACTTTAGAATCATGTTTATAATTAATATTTTCAATAACTTCATTACTATTACTTAAAACATTGATATTTAATCCTGATTTTCTTTCAATCAACATACTTCTTAATTCATGTTTATTATGAGTACCAATAACAATATCAATATATCTATATTTTTCTAAGATTGTATCAATTACACTTCTTTCTTGAGGCATACAGCCTGCAAGACAAATAATTAAATCTTTGTTTTTTTCTTTTAAATGTTTACAACGACCTAAAAAACCAAATACTTTATCATGAGAATTTTCTCTAATCGCACATGTATTTAAAATGATTAAATCAGCATCCTTCATCACCTTAGTTTCACTAAATCCTAAAGATTCAACCAGGTATTTTAATTCTTCTGAATCATGAACATTCATCTGACAACCATAAGTCCTTAAATAATATTTTTTGCCATTATAAAGACCTGAGTATTCGATTTTATCTAAATATAAAAAATCAATGTTTTGATTATTTCTTAATCTTGCTTCATTCATATCTGGTAATTTCATTTTCATCACATCCAAAAAAATTATATCATGACAATAATTAAAGATAAAGTTGTTCTATTTAATCCCTTTAATTAGCAATATATATATGCTATTATAAATTAAAGGAGGATTTATATGTTAAAAGAATTTAAAAAATTTATTTCAAGAGGTAATGTTATCGACTTAGCTGTTGGGGTTATGATTGGAGCTGCTTTTGGAAAAATCGTTTCTTCTTTAGTGGATGATATTTTTA
>JAAZHN010000055.1 GCA_012510695.1 Mollicutes bacterium | reverse complement strand
TATTTGCATTTGCTCTTAAACTGTAATTTTTACCGCCTATATATACTGCATCTGCTCCATAATCAATCGCAACTTTTAATTTTTCGAGATTACCTGCTGGTGATAATAATTCATATTTCATAACTTATTCACCATCCTTAACTCTATATATAGTTTCTTGATCTAGAAATGTTCTATTTAAATTAGCAAATAATTTATTAACATCACTTACTTCATCATTAGTAATTAATGAGATTAATTTGATTAAATCATCAATTTCGATATCTTTACCATTGATAACGAAAAACTTAACAAATTCGGCTAATTTAATTAGGTCTAAACCGTTATAAAAATTATAATCAAATATATATGTTCCATATTCATTTTCACTTAGTTCAAACTTTATCTTAGTTCGACTCTCTTGAATATAATTATTAACTCTTTTTAGTTGATAATTTTTTTGATAGTTACTTTTCAATAATCTTCTAGAATACATCACTTCAACTTTACCAAATAAAAATACTCCTAATCTATTTGGTAGGTATTTAACAATACTTTCTATTTCTTGATATGTTAAGTCACTTGCGATTACTAAACTATCATTACCTAGTTCTAATTGATATTCAATAGCATCTTTATTTGTATTAAAATGTGTTTGGAAATTAATTAACTCATAATTAAGATCTTTGAATAAATAGTATACTCCTAAATCTTCATAAAATATTCCCTGAATATTAGTTAAATCTTTTAAATGCTCTTTTAATTCATCCAATTCCTTAGTAGTTAAAATACGATTTATTAGTAAATAAACATCACCTTTTAATTCTTTAATTTCTGATACCTCAAAATCATTATAACCAATTGAGTATTTAGCAAGTGGTAAAAGGAATGTATTTATACCTACATTCCTTAACTCTTTTATTAAATTTAAATCATTAGGGATAATGATTAATTTATCATTTATTTTTCCTTGCGAATACTTACTGATAAGCCATCACCTACTTCATAAAATTTTGTTACAAAGTCTGGATTATTTTTTAAAAATTCAATATAGTTTTCAATTTTTTCAACTAATTTTTCTAAATTTTTGCTTCCTGCTTGTTCTTTATTACCAACAAGCCCATGAAAACCAATATTATCGGTAACAATGGTTCCATCTTCATTTAAATAGTATTGAAATTTATCAAAATATTTAATATATTGACCCTTAGCAGCGTCAATAAATATTAAGTCATAGTTAAAACCAGCCATATTAACTTCTAAGGCATCTTGAAAAACAACATTTATTCTACTTTCTAAACCACACTTTTTAATATTTTTTAAAGCTTCAATATATCTTTTTTCATCTTTTTCAATGGTTGTAATTTTAACCTTTTCATTAGCTAAGGCCATCATAATTGCTGAATAACCTATTGCTGTTCCTATTTCTAAAACAGTTTCAACATTTTGAATTTCAATTAACTTATTTATAAAATCAATCGATTTTCTTTCAATTATCGGAATGTTTTCTTCTTCAGCATATTTTTCCATTTCTTTTATAAATTCAATCATAATAATCCTCCAACTACCACTTATATTTATTCTTTATTATATTATGTTCTTCTAATGTTTTAGAAAAATGAACTTTCCCACTTTTTTCTGCAAAAAAGTATAGGTTGTCTGTCTCTTTAGGAAACAAAGCTGCCTCGATTGACTCTAATGAGGGGTTACATATTGGCCCAATTGGATAACCAACTAATGGACCTCTGGTATTGTAATCATTACTGGCATTATACTGAGCAATTGTTAAATCTTTGACAGAACCCATTTCAACTTGTTCTGCATAGTAAGTTGTAACATCTAATCCCAGTGTCATTTTCTTATCGATTCGATTTTTAATAACACCAGCGACCATGTAACGATCTTCTTTAGAATTTGCTTCTTTCTCAATTAAACTGGCCATTGTAATAATTTCATGAACATTTAATTTTTCACTTTCAATTTTAGTTTTAAAAGGTTCTAATTTTTTTTCTAAATTAGTTAATTGTTTTTTAACAATGTCTTTTATTTGTGAATTATAATATACTTGATAAGAATCAGGGAATAAATAACCTTCTAATGGGAAATATATTCCTTTTTTTGAAATATCTTTTGTTAAAAACCAATACTTATTAATCATTTCACTAAGCATAGCTTTATCTTCTAAACCTTTAATTACTTCCTCTGAGTTCAAACTTAATACTTGAGAGTATTTATCTGCATAATTTTTCAAAGTATGTCCTTCAATCAATTTTAACCAAGTTACTGTATTAGAGACTTCACCATGATTTAATTTACTTGCTATGTCTTTAACACTTTCACTAGGCATAAAAGTGTATTTACCTGCTTGGAATTTTAAATTATGGATTTTGTAATATAACATAAAAACTGTCTTATTTTTAATTAAAGACTTTTCTTTTAACATACTAGCTACTTTAGTAATTGAACTACCCTTTGAAATAGTTACATCAACCTTTTCATTAGAATTAGAAACGGGTCCTAAATTAATAAAATAATAACTAGCAGTCACGGTAATAATTATTAAAATAATTATTAAACTAATTAGTTGTTTTTTCTTCATTTGTTGGATCACTAGCCTTTTCTTGTGCTGAGGTTAAGATTTTTTCAATCATATCCCATTCTTGCTCAGTTTCAATTGGCTCTAATTTTAATGATTCACCAGTTGGATCATAAATAGAAGCATATGTTTTAATATTTCCTTCTTCATCAGTTGAATTATCTGTATAAACTATATAACTTTTTTTTGTTTCATCTGAATCAACTGTAAATAATACATCACATTCTAATTCCTCACCATTGTCATTAATAATTGTAAATTTAATATCTTTTTGATTATTTTCTTCCATTATTTTCACTCCTTAAATAGGTTTCTAAGATTATGCTTGCAGCGATGGCATCTATTTTTTTCTTTCTTTTAGTTCTTCGCATATTACCTTCTAGTAAATAATTGTTTGCTTCTTTAGTTGATAATCGTTCATCAACCAAGATTATTTCTAAAGATAAATTGTCTTCTAATAACTCTTTAAACTTTAATATATCTTCAGCTCTAGGTCCAATTGTATTATTCATATTTTTAGGAAAACCTAAAATCAACTTAGTAATACTTTCAGACTCAATAATAGTTTTTAATTCTTCAATTAACTCAACTTTATCTTTATAGTTAATTGTTTTATAAGGACTAGCAATTAAACCAAGTTTATCACTTAGAGCTAAACCTAAGGTTTTACTACCTAAATCTAAACCTAAATACTTCATTTTTTATGCATATACTCTTTAAGCAAAACTTCAATTACTTTACTTCTTTCTAAAGAACTCATTTTTTCACGAGCATTTTTATGGCTAGAAATATAACCAGGATCACCACTGATTAAAAAACCAACAATTTGATTAATCGGATTATATCCTCTTTCTAACAATGCTTCATATACTTCTTCTAAAGTTTCACTTACTAAAGCACTTTGTATTTCTTTAATGTCAAACAATGTAGTTTTATCCATCGTTATCACCTCTTAGATACTAATATCTTAACATAAGACCAAACAAAATAAAAGAATTATGTATCCATAATTCAATCTTCAAAATTTTTAGTATAAGCATAGCCAACCATTGCATTATTCATCCAAAGTCTACATTTAGTTCCTTTGCTAGGTATTGTACATATATCAAAATGATCACAATTATGGCAATTACCATGATGATCGATTGTACTAATAATTAAGAGTTTTTCTAACATTTCGATATTCTTACCTATTTCTTTGAGAGTTTTTATTCTTTTTTCATTAATTTTAGGAAAATCATAATAGTAATTGATTGATGAGTATAAATACCCCTTTAATAATTCTTTTGAGTTGTTAATGATTTGTTGAATATCTTCTGGCTCTTTAGTAATTAACTCCTTAAATGCTTCTTGTTGTTTAGTAAGATTTTCAACAAACATTTCAATATATGAACGGAAATATCTTAATACCCTTTGATTAACTGCATTTAATCGATAACCCCCTGCAGATAAAAGATTTTTTAGAACCATTTCTAAAGCAATAAAATCCCCCACATTTAAAATTTAATTTATATCATAAAACTTAACTACATATTAATCAATGTTTTCTTTATCATTTTTTAATACATAGGAAAAATTAACAGAAGTTATATTATCTTTTTGTAAATATTTTTCTTGTAAATACACAACAAATTCTTTATTAGTATGCTCTAGTAGTGGTTTTAAATAATCAGAAACTGGTATTTGATAATCAGAATTAAATTCACCAGAAATATGATAATGCTCTGGTACTTTTAAAAACTCGACTGTTTCTTGATCAATTAGAACTTCATGACCAAGATGCATTTGATAATAGTCTTTAATTAATTCAATGTATTTTAATAAATCAACATTATTTAGTTCTCTTAGATTTAGTTCTTTAAAAGCTAAAACAAAAGCATTACAGATTAATTCTTCGACATTTAAATAATCTTCAAACATATTATTACCCCCTTATAATAAATTATTTTTCTTTTAATATATCTCTAGCTGCGATTAAACCGGTCGCGGCCGCTGTAACAATATTACCAGCTTTACCTGCTCCATCACCAACAAAATATATATCATATTTTTCTAACTTAAAATCATTATTAGTAGTTATTTCATTACTAAAGAATTTTATTTCTGGACCATATAACAATGTTTCATCATTATTAACACCAGGAATAATCGTGTCTAACATTTCCAATCCTTCTAAAATATTAGTCATTATTCTTGCGGGTAAAACTAATCCTAAATCACCAGCAACTACATCTTTTAAAGTTGGTTCTAAGAAACTTTTATTGATGCTTTTCCAAGTACTTCTTCTTCCTTTTCTGACATCTCTAAGTGTTTGAACAATTGGCTTAGAATCTCCTAAAACATTTGCTATATGGGCTATTGATTCACCATACTCTCTTGTATTAGTAACTGGTTCAGTTAAACCAACCTTGCTAATGAAAGCAAAGTTTGTATTATTTGATTTATGATCTTTTAGAGCATGACCATTTACACATATATAACCATAATAATTCTCTTTAGTTACATATCCTCCAGGATTAGTACAAAATGTTCTGACCTCATCAGCATAAGTCTTAGTTTTTATAAAAATTGTTGGGTCATAAATTACTTCACATAAGCTTTCCATAATTTCTTTTCTGACCTCAACTCTTACACCAATTTCAATACTTTGAGAAACATAGGGAATATCATATTTATCTGCTAATTGTTGAACCCATTTTGCACCTGTTCTTCCAGGAGCAATAATAACCTTTTTAGTTTTATATGCTTCATCTTTCTTACTAACTTTAGCAATAATTTCATGATTATTCTTACTTGTACTAACAATATCTAAGACATCCGTATTAGGACATAACTCGACACCTTTTTTTTCTAAATATTCTTCAAATGCTTCAATGTATTTTGGTAAATGATCTGACCCTAAATGTTTTTGTTTAATCAACAATAATTTAGCGCCTTTGATTGAAACATCTTTTTGAATCTTTTTAGCTTCTTCATTATTTGAAGGATATATTTCACTATCCATACCAAATTTAGTAAATATTTCTTCAGTATCATCAATTAAGTCTTCAGCTTGTTGTTGACTCATGTATTTATAAAGATCTGATTTACCAAGTTTGGGGATAAAATTTAATTTGCCATCAGAGAAAGTACCAGAACCACCAAAGCCAGATAAAATTTGACATGGTTGGCAATTGATACATGGCACTCCTTTTTTGTTCATTACACAGATTCTTCTATTAGTTCTTGGTCCTTTATCAATTAATTTGATTTTTAATTTTGGATTATTTTCAATTAATTCATATGCTGCGAATAATCCAGCCGGACCTGCTCCAACGATAATAACATCATACATTTTAATCACCAATTTAATTATACTATATTATTTTCAAATACTCTAATAAATGTGTTAAAATATTAAGTATGAAAAATAAAATAGTAACCGCAAGTAGTTTTAAGAAAAGGTTAATAGGATTGATGTTTGATAAGCAAAGAGACATCATTCTTTACTTACCAAATTGTAATGGTATCCATACATTTTTTATGCAATATAATTTAGATATCCTCGTTTTAGATGAGAAAAATATTATTATAGAAATGCACCTTAATGTTAAAAAAAATAGGATAATTAAAATAAAAAGAGCAAAAAAAATGACTAGTATTTTAGAAATACCTAGTCATCTTGGATATCATTATCGGCTTTTCCATCAATTTTTTTTCTAACATTTAAGATGATTTTCTCTTTTATATTACTTGAATCTTCAGTAGAGACCGTTATTGTAACTTCTCCTTCTTTCAAACCCTTAATAACACCATTTTGATCAACAGTGGCAATTTTTGCATTAGAAGTTGAGAATTTAAGCGTCTTATCTGTTGCATTTCTTGGTTCGATAATAACATCTAATTTTGTTGTTTCTTTTCTTTCGATTTCTTCTTTTTCTAATTTTAATTCCAGATTAGTAACAAAGATTGTTTCTTCATGTTGGGAACTAGAACTAGCAACATCTTTTTTCTGATATTTAGCCTCAAGTTCAATATCACTATTGACAATCTTTTCGAAATTATAAGGCTCAGATTGTTCTTTTTCGTACCAACCTAAAAATATATGACCATTTTTATTTGGTATGGAGGGCTCAGGAATCGAAGAACCTTCTGTGACTTCTTCTTCCTTAATAGAACCATCATTATTAAACTTAACTTTATAAGTTTTAATACTTACTGCTTCCCATTTTGCCTCTAAAATTAAATTTTCTTTAACATTACTGTTAAAATCATACTTTTTATTATTTGATTCCCAATATTGGAAATTGTATCCTTCTTTTGTAGGATCAACTGGTTTTGTTGCTTTACTACCATTTTCTACTAATTGTTCTTCTACTAAAGAACCACCATTAGAATTAAATTCAAGCATATATTCTGAAGCACCACAACCAGTAAATAAAAAGAAAACCAAAAGAATTACTAATAATTTTTTCATAGATTTCCTTTCCTAAAAAAGATTATAACTGTTTGGAAAAAAAAAGTCAAATTTAATAATTTAAACTTTTAATTCAAAAATATATTCTAAGATTTTAACATTATCTCCTGAGACAGCACCCATTTTAATAAGCTCATCTTCTATTCCCATTTTTCTTAATTGACGACTAAATCTTGCAATACTATCATCCGTATCAAACTTAGTCATACTAAATACTCTTTCAACTTCCTTACCTGATACATGCCAATCAGCACCTATTTTTTCAATTCTATATGGTTTTTCTTCTTTAAATTTATAAATAATATGGTTTTCTAAGTTTGTTTCCTCATAAATATTTTCTGCCTCTAATGTTGTTACCATTTTTGCAAGTTCATTGATTAAACTATCTAACCCTTGGTTAGATATCGCGCTTATTTCAAAAACTTTAAGTTTTGGATATTTTTTCTTAAAGTCAATTAAATTTTTATTAGCAAGTTCTAAATCCATCTTATTGGCGATAATTATTTCTGGCTTCTTGGCTAATTTTTCACTGTAAGCAACAATTTCACCACGAATAATTTCATAATCTGAAATTGGATCTCTGCCTTCAAATGAACCCATGTCGATAACGTGAGCAAGAATTTTTGTCCTCATTGCATGGCGTAAAAATTTATCACCTAAACCAAGTCCAGTTGATGACCCTTCAATTAATCCGGGTAAATCAGCAATTGTAAAGGCAAAGTCATTATACTTAACAACACCTAAATTTGGGCTTAGAGTTGTAAAGTGATATGCTCCTATTTTTGGTTTTGAGGCACTGATCATACTAAGAATAGTACTTTTGCCAACACTAGGCATTCCAATTAAGCCAACATCCGCTAAAACCTTCAATTCACATTTAATTATTCTTTCTTCACCGGGTTCACCATACTCAGATATTCTTGGGGCTTTATTATTATGGGTTGCAAAAGACTTGTTTCCTCTACCACCTCTACCACCATAAGCGACGATTGTTTCTTGTGAATTTTTAATTAAGTCATCAATAACCATACCGGTTTCTTCATCGATTACAGTCGTCCCAATTGGCACTTTTATATATATGTCTTCAGCAGATTTACCATGTTGGTTTTTACCACTACCATTTTTACCTTTGTTACCTTTAATTGTTTTCATTATTCTCAGGTCTATTAAGGTTTTTAAATTTTGATCAGCAATGAAAATAATATTGCTACCTCTGCCACCATTTCCACCATCTGGTCCACCCATATCAACATATTTTTCACGACGAAAAGAGGTACATCCATCTCCACCTTTTCCTGCAATCAATTTAATTGTGACTTCATCGACAAACATATATATATATATCACCAAGCCAATTATAACATCCTAGATAAAAAAAAGCATCTATGCTTTTGCATAAACGCTAACTTTTTTTCTATTTCTGCCAAGTCTTTCATATTTAACTTGACCATCAATTAATGCAAACAATGTATGATCTTTACCCATTCCTACATTAGTTCCTGGATATATCTTCGTACCTCTTTGACGGTAGATAATGCTTCCTGACGTAACAACTTGTCCATCAGCAGCTTTCGCTCCTAATCTACGTCCACGGCTATCTCGACCATTTTGAGTTGAAGATTGACCTTTTTTTGAAGCAAATAATTGAATATTTAATTTCATAAATTTCATTATTGTTCCTCTTCTCTTATTTTAATGTTTTTTGGATAATCAGATTCTAATTCTTCAAGTAAATTTAACATATTATTTAATAGTTTGTTTGTAATCTCATCAAATTTTAAATTTTCAATTACTAATGAATCATTTTCATGATATTTAATTGATTCATTATCAATCTTTAATATTCCATTAATAGTTGTAATTACAATACTGCTTACTGAAGCACAGACAATATCTTTACCTAATGAGCCATAATTAGCATGACCGTTAATCTTAATATTTTTAATTTGATTATCCTTTTTTTGATAATTAACTTTTATCATTATTTTAACCTACTATTTTTTTAACAATTAATTTAGTATATGGTTGACGATGTCCTTGTGTACGACGATATTTCTTTTTAGCTTTAAATTTAAAAACAATTATTTTCTTTTGTTTTCCTTGTTTTAAAACTTCACAGACAACCTTAGCGCCTTTAACATGTGGTGTTCCTACTTTGTCATTAACTAACAATACTTTATCGAATTCTACAGTTGAACCAACTTCATTTGGTAGTTTTTCAACATATATTTCTGAATTTTCTTCAACAATATATTGCTTACCACCAGTTTCAAATATAGCTTTCATAATTCACCCTCGCTTTCTTTAATTTTGGGTACTCGCCTTGAGTCAAGGTGTACTAATGTAACTTTTTACCTTGCAAGAGCGGTTTATAAAAACTTATAAACATTTGAATTTTATCAAAGTAAGTACTAAATGTCAAATAAAAGCAAATAAAAAAATATAATCATCAATTATATTTTTTATAATTTTAAAGCCTTTAAATGTTTGTAAACTTACTTTTGTTTTTTATAATTACAATTAAGCCAACTGCTAAAACAGTTAAACCACCAGTTAAGATACTAAAAGATACCGCAGCTGTCTTTGGGTTTTTAGTTGCTTTTTTTGTAATTTCGGTTTCATTAATCGATTCTTGAGTTGAGGTTGTTTCTGTATTTTCATTTTGTTCATTGTTGTTATTGTTAACTACATCATCAAAGTTGGGCATTTGAAAATTATTAATATCTATTTTAAATTTTGGGTCTGCACCCTCTTCATCATTATAAAGAAAACCGAATTTTTCGTAAGTTTCATCAATACTCATTTCAATTAATGGATTATTTTCAGGTGTTTCTAACATATATTTTGTTAATTCATCTGCAGGATATCCCTTCAATTGTGCTGTATTTTCTAAAATAGTTGAAAAAATAATTAACTCAGAAATCTGTTGGCCCAAATAATCTAAAACATTTTCAGCGTTTTTTTCAATCTTTGCGCCATTTACTGTATAGTCCCCCCTATAATATATAATAGAATTTTCTACATCCATGCTAAGTTTGCTTTCGTTTTCTTGATTTGTCTCATAATCTTTACCTCTACAAGTGAGTATCAATTTAGGGTTAATGTATTCAAAATTACAATTTTCATCTAATATATCACTTGTTTCATTTGTTTCTAGGTTTCTTGCTATTATTCCATTTTTATTAATTTTATTAACAAGATCATGCACAGTAATATTTTCAGCTTTCCCATACAAAATCATTGATACAAATAAAACAATTGTAATAAAAAAATTAGTAATTTTTTTCATGATATCTCTCCTCTATTCATTTTTAATATATCATGCTTTTTATCTTTACAACTATTTTTCATTCTTGATTTACATTGGTATTGACATTAAATATGACCATTTTCTAAAAAACTATAATAATTATCTTGACCAATTATTAAGTGATCTAAAATTGGAATACACATTAATTTTGATATTTCTACTAATTGATTAGTTAGTTTTTGATCATCTGAACTTGGTGTTACTTCACCACTAGGATGATTATGCATAATTATTATTGAACTAGCAGATAAACGATATGCCTCTTTAAAAATATCTCTGGGATGAACTAAGCTATAATCAACTGTTCCTTTAAATAATATTTTATAATCGATTAATTTTTTCTTGGTGTCTAAATATATTGCTAAAAATTGTTCTTGATGACTTGATTTTAATAACTTAGAAAAATAGTTATAAGCAATTGTTGTGCTGTTAATAATTATTTTATCATTGATAATATGCTCATCATATACTCTTCTACCTAGTTCAATCGCCGCGATTAGAGTAACAGCTTTAACCTTTTTTAAACCCTTTATTTTAGATAGTTCACTAATAGATAAATCTTTTAAATCATTAATACTTTTTACATTATTAATAATATGTCTTGCTAAATCTCTAACTGATACTTCTTTTGAACCAGTTCTTAAAATAATCGCGATTAACTCTTCATTACTTAAATTATTAACGCCATATTTAATTAATCTTTCCCTCGGTTTTTCTTCATCTAACATTTCTTTTATTAACATAATTCCTCCATAAAAAAAGGTATATAACCTATACCTTTAATTACAACAAAATTATTGTTTTTCCTTTAATATTGTTTACCAAAATAAATTGAATGTTTTGAATCTGAATTACAAACAATGCATTTTTTATCTGTAACATCATCTTTTATACAACGTGATTTCAAACCAAATTCTTCTCTAATAGAATTTTCACATTTTTCACTACCACACCAATTTACTAAGAAAAATCCAGGATCATCATAACTACTTCTTAATTCTTCAATTGTATCTACTTGATAAATCATTGCATCTCTTCTTTGAAGAGCTCTGTTGTACATATCATCTTGAATTAAATCTAATAATTCTTGAATGTGAGGAATAACTTCGTTCATATTAACTGTTATCTTTTCTAATGTATCTCTTCTAACTAAAGTAACTACACCTGCTTGAAGATCTCTATTTCCTACTTCAACTCTAATTGGATAGCCCTTTACTTCTGCTTCAGCAAATTTATATCCTGGTGATTTATCTAAGTCCATTATGGTGTATGTAATATTTAAATCTTTTAAGTCTTCTTTAATTGTCTCAATGAAAAGATCTAGTCTTTCATCATTACCAATCGGAATTACCGCAACCTTAGTTGGGGCTATTTTTGGTGGTAGAACTAAACCAAAATCATCACTATGAGTCATGATTAAGCCACCGATCATTCTCGTTGAAACTCCCCATGATGTTTGATATGGATTAACTAATTTATTTTCCTTATCTAAAAATTCAATACCAAATGCCTTTGAAAATTTTTGTCCAAAATAATGACTAGTACCATTTTGTAGAGCGATTCCATTATACATCATCGCTTCAATTGTATATGTTTCTTCAGCCCCGGCAAATTTTTCTTTTTCGGTCTTTTTACCGGTTATAACTGGAATGGCTAAATATTCTTTTTGAAATGTTTCATAGATTTTAAACATTCTTAATGTTTCTTCTCTTGCTTCTTCTTCAGTAGCGTGCATTGTGTGACCTTCTTGCCATAGTATTTCCCTACTTCTTAAAAATGGTCTAGTTTCTTTTTCCCAACGGACAATTGTACACCACTGGTTATATAAAAGTGGTAAATCACGGTAAGAATTAATTATTTTTTTATAGTGATCACAAAATAAAACTTCACTAGTAGGTCTAATAATCATTTTTTCTTCTAATTTTTCATTTCCACCTTCAGTAACAACTGCTACTTCTGGAGCAAAACCTTCAACATGATCTTTTTCAATATTAAATAAACTCTCAGGAATAAATAAAGGCATCTGCACATTTACATGTCCTGTTTCTTTAAACATATTATCTAAAACATTAACCATGTTTTCCCAAATAGCATAGCCATAGGGACGAATGATCATCGAACCCTTAACACTTGAGTAATCAATTAAATCAGCTTCTTTAACAACATCTGTATACCAAGCACCAAAATCTTGATCACGACTTGTAATGTTTTTTACTTTTTTTTCTGCCATAATATCCACTTCCTTACTTGATTAGTATATCAAACCAAAGAAAAAATGTATAGATGACCATACATTTATTTTCTTACTTATTCTCAAGTGCTCCAAAAACTATATCTTCAATTAAATAATTTGACTCATTAAACTCACTTAAATTTAATTCTTTGATAGTTAATGTTGCTTTTAAATCATCAAGAGAATCCAAAACTGCTGTTTTTATTTTAGCATTTACCTTTAGATTTAATTTATCAATGGGATTTTTTAAAGATAATTGCTTGATTGTTTTTTGACCTCTAACTTCGCTTATAAATTCAATTAAAATATCTCCTAATTCATTTTCTTCTTGAAAATCGAATTTTAATTCTTCAAACTCAGTTTGGTGAATCGACTTAGTTGGTTTATATATATTTTGATATAATTCTTCAGTAATAAACGGAAAGAATATTGAAAAATCTTGAAGTAATTTATAAAGTAATGTATAGATTGTTTTTTGCCCGGAATATCTAGCTGTATTTTTAAATTCTTCTGGGCGATATAAGCGATGTTTTACTATTTCAATATAGTTATCACAAAAATTCCAAAAGAATTTCTCTAAAGTGTTTAGAGCTAGTCCTACTTCGTATTCATCTAAATAGTTTAAGTAACTTTCTTTCATTTCTTGGTAATTAGAAATTATCCATTTATCAAAAAACTCATAATCATTAAATTCTTTATCTTCATAATCTTCAAGATGCATGTTGATGAATGATGCAACATTGTAAATTTTGTTGACTAATTTACGACCTCTTAACATCGATTCATCTGTAAATGTAATGTCATTTCCAAGTCTACCACTTCCCGCCCAATATCTTACAACATCTGCTGAATATTCATTAATTAAATTATCGGGTGCTAGGGCATCGTTACTTTTTCTTTTACTTAATTTTTCGCCCTTACTAGCTAAAATAAATCCTGAAATCATCGTATCTTTCCAAGGTATTTCTCCAAAATGAAAATAACTCTTAACAATTGTATAAAAATCCCAAGTCCTGATAATATCATGACCATTGGCTCTAAGACTCATTGGTCTTAAGTACTTTTCTAAACTATCATTAGTTTTATATCTCATATTTATTAATGGGGTAACAGAAGATGTTGCCCATGTATCCATGACATCTCTTTCAGGAACATATGTTTTACAACCACATGTACAAGGACGATGTGGCTTATCTTCTAAAGGATTTACTGGCAGGTCTTCTTCTCTTGCTACGATTGCCTTACCACATTTGTTACAATACCAAACAGGAAACGGGACACCAAAGTATCTTTGTCTTGAAATACACCAATCCCAACCGACATTATTAACCCATTCTTCATATCTAATTCTCATAAAATCTGGATGCCATTTAACTTGTCTACCCATCTCAATAAACTTGTCTTTATAATTCATTAAGTCAATAAACCATTGTTTAACAACCTTATATTCAATTTCTTTTCCACATCGTTCATGAGTGTTAACCTCATGAGTAAGTGGCTCAGATTTAACTAATACACCTGCATGTTTTAAATCTTCTAAAATTTTTTCTCTAGCTTCTTTAACTTTTAAACCTGCATAATCTGGCACTGTGTCATTAATTCTTCCATAATCAGTTAATATTTCGACAAGTGGCAAATCATATTTTGTCCACCATTCAATATCAGTTTGATCTCCAAAAGTACAGTTCATAACAATTCCTGTACCTTTTTCCTTATCAACTTTTTCATCACCGATAATTGGTACAATCTTATTAACTATGGGAATAACCGCATTTAAACCAATTAAATGATTATTTTTTGGATCAGTTGGATTAATAAATACTGCGACAATCGCGGGAAGTAGTTCTGGCCTTGTTGTCGCGATTTCAAATTCAAGACCTTGCTCTGTTTTAAATTTAATATAATTAAATGTTGAATCAACTGTTTTTGTTTCTAACTCTGCTTGGGCAATAGATGTCAAACATTCATTACACCATAATGATGGACTTTCTTTATGATAAACTTTTTGATGTTTATAAAGGTCTAAAAATGATAATTGACTAATTCTGATTGTTGAATCACTTACTGTTTTATAGGCATTTTCAAAATCTGCACTAAAGCCCATTCTTTGAAATAATCTTTGAAAGTCTTTTTCATATTTATTAGTTGTCTCATAACATAGTTTTTGAAATTCACTTCTTGTTAATTGATGTGCTTTATTGTTGTGTTCTTTTTCTACTAATCTTTCACTTGGAAGACCATTATCATCAAAACCAAAAGGATAAAAGACATTATAGCCTTTTAATCTTTTATATCTAGCAATCATTTCAGTTTGAGAATAAGAAAATATATGCCCAAGATGAATATTACCACTTACGGTTGGTGGAGGTGTATCAATTGAGTATACTTCTTTTTCATTTAGTTTAAATTCATGGAGTTTTATTTCATTCCAATAATTTAACCATTTCTCTTCTTTTGTTTTAAAATCATATTTTTTATCTAACATAATAATCTTCTCCAACTTGAATTTTACAGTAAATTAGAGATATTTTCAATAATAAGTAGATTTTATTGCACTTATTAACATTTTTATTGTATAATTAATAAGAGAATAAGAATATTTGGGGTGAAGAGTATGCTTAAAAAATTCGAATATGATACACTGCCAATCGTTGACATTGTTAACGAGATTATTCAAGATGCCCTAAAAAAGGGTGCCTCAGATATTCACTTAGATCAAAAAGAAAAAGAATTATTAATTAGAATTAGAGTCGATGGAGATTTAATCGATTATTCTTTAGTGCCTGAAGGCGTCAAGAAAAACTTGGTTACAAGAATAAAAATAGTTTCAGGAATGAATATTACTGAAAGTCGTTTACCACAAGATGGGGCGATTAAAATGATCATGAATGATGAAATGATCGATATGCGTGTTTCTTCTTTGCCTACTAGTTATGGAGAAAAGGTTGTAATTCGTATTTTGGATTATTCAAGAAGTTTATCAGGACTTGATTCATTAGGTTTTACAAAGAAAAATTATGATAAAATTTTAAAACTTATTGCTATACCTAATGGAATTATTTTAGTCACTGGTGCTACTGGTAGTGGTAAATCAACAACTGTCTACTCTATTTTACAAAATTTAAATACTGAAGATGTTAATATTATTACCGTTGAAGATCCAGTTGAAATGCGAATTGAGGGAATTAACCAAGTTCAGGTTAACCATGAAATTGGCCTAACCTTTGGCACAGCCTTAAGAAGTATTTTAAGACAAGACCCTGATATCATAATGATTGGGGAAATAAGAGATGACGAAACTGCTAGAATTGCTGTTAGAGCGAGTATTACAGGTCACTTAGTCTTATCAACAATTCACACTAATAACTCCCTTAATACAATTGAAAGATTATTAGATATGGAAGTTGAAAGATACCTACTTGGTACTGCTCTATCTGGTATTATCAGTCAAAAGTTAGCAAGAAGTTTATGTAAGGAATGTAAAAGAAAAAGAGCTGCCACTGATTATGAGAAAACAATAATCAAAACTGCTCTAAATGTTGATGTTAAAGAAGTATATGAACCCGTTGGTTGTGACCATTGCCATGGCGGTTATCAAGGACGAGTTGCAATTCATGAAGTATTATTAATGAACCAAAGTATTCGTGATGCGATTACTAATAATATGAAAAAAGAAGAGTTAAGAGAATTAGTTTATAAAAGTGATGTTACAACAATGCTTCAAGATGGTTTAGAAAAAGTAATTGAAGGACTAACATCATTTGAAGAAATATTAAAATTAATTGATCTAGATGATGATGTATCTAACCATGATGAAGATAACTTAAAAACAATTCTTACAGACAGTGTCACTTCACTTGAAGCAACTGAAAAATTTGAATTATAAAAGAGAAAAAATATTTTTCTCTTTTTTAGTTCATGACTCTTTTAAACATCTTTTCTAGTTCATATATAGTAAATTTAATTATTGTTGGTCTTCCATGTGGACAATTATAAGGATTATCAGTCTGAATAAGTTCATTTAATAAACTTTCCATCTCTTCATGTGAAATATTATAATTTGCCTTGATACTAAGTTTACAAGCTAAAGTAATCGCAACATTTTCTCTAAATTTAACCTGATTAAAATCGGTTGTTTTAATATTTATTAAATCAATAATTTTTCTAATTGATTCTTCTTCATAACCTGTTTTTAGCCATAGAGGATGAGAATTTATTTTATAGGTATTAATTCCAAACTCTTCAAAATCAAAACCCATATCAGTTAAAATACTTAAATGTTCCTTTAGGGTGTTAAATTCACTTGTAGAAAGTTCAATTGTGATTGGAATTAATAACTCAGTTACTTCTTTATTATTTTCTTTTAATTTATTTAAATATTTCTCATAATTAATTCTTTCTTGAGCAGCATGTTGGTCAATTAAATAAATACCTTCATCATTTTGGGCAATTATATATGTACCAAGCGCAAGACCAACAGGATATAGTTCTAATTCCTTTATTCCTGGTTTATCTAACTGTAATTCATGTTGAACTTGTTCTTCTTTCTCTTCTCTTTTTATAAATTCAAAATTTGTTTGTTCTTCTTTAATTATTGGTATTTCTTTTTTTATTTCAATTTCTGGAACAAGCAGTTCTTTTTTTAAAGCCTTTTGAATTGAAGAAATTAATAAGTCTGAAAGTTCATTTACTTTACTAAACTTTATGTCTTGCTTAGTTGGATGAATATTAACATCTAATAGAGTTTGATCTGCATAAATGTTAATTACACATACAGGATATTTATTATCAGGTTTATGAGTGTAATATGCATCATTAATCATTTTATTTAATTCTCTATTTTTTACATAACGGCCATTAACAAATGTAATTAAATGATTCATATTATTTTTTAATACTTCTGGACGACTAACATAACCATAAATTTCAAAATCATCATTAAGACCTTTAATTTCTATCATTTTAGAAGATATACTAAGTCCATAGATTTCATGGATTGTTTTATGTAAGTTACCACTACCAGATGTATTTAGTAAAGTTGAATCATTATTAATTAAAGTAAATTTAATATCTGGATGAGAAAGAGCAATTTTTTCAATAAGATTAATTGTATTTGTCCCTTCTGTCTGCGGGCTTTTTAAAAATTTTAAGCGTGCTGGTGTATTATAAAATATATTATCGATTGTAATAATTGTGCCTTGGTAAGCATCAGATTTTTCTTTGCTTATTAATTTACCGCCTTTAATAATTATTGTTGTACCTAATCCACCTTTAGATGTTTTTAAAGTTACTTCAGAAACAGATGCAATTGAAGGAAGAGCTTCACCTCGAAACCCCAAAGTATCAATAAAAAACAAATCTTCTTCTTTTAAAACTTTCGATGTTGCATGACGAGAAAAAGCCATCAAAGCGTCAGACTCATCCATGCCAACTCCATCATCAGTTACCTTTATTTGTTTTATTCCCCCATCAATTAATTCAACCTTTATATTTTTAGCACCGGCATCAATGCTATTTTCTACTAATTCTTTAACTACCGATGAACATTTTTCTATTACTTCACCTGCAGCTATTTTATTAGCTAAATTTTCACTCATTATCTTTATCGTGCTCATATTTACCTCCAAAAATAGTTGGTCTAATTTCTAAAAACTTTTCATCTTCAACATCTACTTCTATTTTAGATTCATTTTTAAAATTGATAAAACCAATTCCTTTAACTACTAAATCGCTATTTTCAGGAATAGTCATTTTTAAATTATTCTTCTTTATCTTAAATCCCTTTTTCAATTTAAATTTATTACTTAAATAAGCAATTACATTCGCATTATTTTTAAATGTCATATTAAGTAAATCTTCAATAATTAAAGATTCACTTTCTTTCATTTGATAAGAAATCGGTCTTATTTTCTTTTTGACATCTATTTTTTTTAATAATTCTAAATCATTACTTAGATAATCTGGATAAGAAAAACCCGGACTATCTATCAGTGTTAAATTATCATTAATCTTTAAATTAATGAAATTCATTGTTGTATGAGGAATATAAC
>JAAZHN010000054.1 GCA_012510695.1 Mollicutes bacterium | reverse complement strand
GAGTATGGTAGAAATTTATATGGCATAAAATCAGTAATACCAGACCCTGATTATTATAATGAGGAAACAAATCTTATAATTGCATATTCTATAGATGATTTAATTCAAACAGGTTATGTATATAAATTGCTTTATAGAGCTCAAAAACTAGGTGTTAGAATAGAAATAGCACATAAGGAAATAAAAGACAATTATACAGATGAAGAATTAGATGTATTAGCATATTTAGATGAACAGGAAGGTTTAATTTCAGATAGATATTTAAAGCAAAATTAAATCTATATACTTCTCCAATTAAATGGAGAAGTAACTTTTTTATAATATTAATTTGCCACCTAAACGCCACCTAGAACAAAACAAAAAGGCATTGAGGCCTTATAAACAAACAAAATGAGACGCCGTAGCGTCTCTTCAGGGGGTTTTGGTTGATCGACTCTCACATTGTAAAATCGTAAGAGCAATCATTAGCATAATATCACTACTATGCTAAATAAATCATATAATGATTTGGTTGTTATGTCAAACATTTTAGATCATTTTAATGTATAGGCAATTTTATCCATTGTTTTATGTCGAATATCAAGTAAACTTTTTCTAGTAATTAATTTATTTGCTCTTTTTTGGATTTTACCTTTTTTAGATTTTAAGACTTTGGTTTTTTTCTCTATTTTTTCAATATTACTTTTTTCTTTTAATTTACGATGGATATAGATAGGATTATTATTTAATTCTATTGATTCATTATTATATTTAATTTGTCTATCAATCTCATTTATTTGATTTAATAGTTTATATATTCTCACTGCTCTTCTTAATTTAGTTATTTGAATTACATGTCTTTTTTCTGAAACTAATTCTTGGATAATAAGAGCTTTTTGTTTTCTATCTAGTCCTACTAATCTTGAGTGAATGTCACTTCCATATTCAGATCTAAGCATTTTATGTTTTTGAACTGAAGCAAAAGTATCTGCATATTTATTTATTTGATCTTCTAATTCTGCTAATCTTTCTCTAATTACATCTGATTTTATAATGGGGAATTCTCCTCTTACATTATCTAAATATATCGGAGTATTATTATTTTCTAAACTAGATAATAAATGTTCATAATCTCTAATTTGATAATCGACTTCCATTAGTAAATCTAAGATTTTATCTTTTGCATTACCCTTTAAAACACCACTATTAAGCATTCTTTCATAGTTTTTTTGAAATGTATATAAATGATATAGGGTATTATTATACATTCTTCCAATTTCTACAATATTATCTTTAATCATCCAATCACTTCCTTGGTTTTATATACTAACATATTTCTATAAATTAAATCAATCATTAATAGATATTTTTTTAATAATATTTAAATACAATTCATTATTTTTATATAATTCTTTATTAATAAATTCTTCACTATCTTTTTGAGTTTGTAAAAGAATTTTATAATTTTCTTTTAAGTTAGCTATTTTAAAGGTCATATCTCCACTTTGGTTAATACCAAAAAGATCTCCTGAACCTCTTAGTTCTAAATCTTTTTGACTAATATAAAAGCCATCATTACTACTTTCTAAAACTTTTAATCTTTCTACTTCTTTATCAGTTATTAAATAACAATATGAATCATAATCATTCCTACCTACTCTTCCTCTTAATTGATGGATAGTAGCAAGACCAAATTGATGAGCATCAAAGATTACCATCATTGTTGCATTTTCAATATCGATTCCTACTTCAATTACGGTTGTTGAAATTAAAATTTTAGTTTCATTATTTTTAAATCTATTCATGATTTCATCTTTTTCTTTATTTTTTAATTTACCATGAATAATATCAATGGGAACTTTATTATTAAATGCTTCATCAAATTTACCTTTAAGTTCTAAGACATTGGTAAGGTCTGATTCTTCACTTTCTTCAATTAAAGGAGCAACTACAAATATTTGATGATTATTTTTAAGTTCTTCTAACATGTGATTTAAAACATCTTTTAAATCTTTCGGATTATAAATTTTAGTTTTAATATCTTTTCTATTACTTGGCTTTTCTTTAATAATTGAAATGTCCATGTCACCATATAAAGTTAAAGCATAAGTTCTTGGAATTGGAGTAGCACTCATGTATAGGACATCGGTCATTTTCCCTTTATTTCTTAAATTTTCTCTTTGTTTAACCCCAAAACGATGTTGTTCATCTGTTATGACTAGACCTATACTTTTAAACTCGACATCATCTTGTAATAAGGCATGAGTACCCACTATTAAATCTATTTCTCCACTCTTTAACTTAGTATTGATGTTTGTTTTTTCTTTTTTAGTTAAAGAACCAGTTAGGAGTTCAACTTTGAGATTAGTTTTTGCTGTTAATTTTTTAATATTATTATAATGCTGAGTTGCAAGTATTTCAGTCGGTGCCATTAGGGCACTTTGATAACCGCTATAAAAGTTTGCCATAATTGCAATTAACACAACGACTGTTTTCCCACTACCAACATCACCAAGTAGTAATCTATTCATAATTTGTTTACTCATTAAATCATCAAGTATTTCTTTACTTACTGTTTTTTGATCATTAGTTAATTCAAATGGTAAATCATCAATAAACTTATTTATTTTTTCTTCATCATATTCTCTTACTAAATCACTAGTTAATTCTTTTCTTCTACTTTTTAAATAATTAATTTTAAACATAAATGTAAATAATTCTTCATAGATTAGTTTTAACTTAGCACTTTTCAATTCTTCAACACTACTTGGATTATGGATAATTCTTAACGATTCTTTTTTATCTATTAAGTTATAACTTTTATTTAAGTAATCTGGAATATAATCATCTACATAAAGAGTTTGATCTAATGCATGATTAATAACTTTATTTAAAAAATTATTATTTAAACCAGATACTAAATGATAAATACCCTCTATTTTAAAATCATCTATTTCATCAAAGCGAATATTTGAGGCAATTATTTCATTTTTTAATTTATTATATTTACCAATTATAATTATTTTTTTATTAATCTTTAATTGGTTTTTAAGAAAAGCACGATTAAAAATTGTTACATTAATTAACAAGTTATTACTAATTACTCTTAAAGATAATTTATTGAAGTTTTTCTTGATAAAGTAAACTTTTGCTTCTGATTCAATGATTCCTTCAATTACTACTTGATCATTATCATTAGCTTGATTTAAATCAACTAATTGATATGTTTGATAACGATATGGATAGTAATTAATTAGGTCTTCAATCGTGAAAATATTTACCTTATTAAGTAATAAATTTGTTTTTGGTCCTATTCCTGGAATGCTTTGTAACATCTAATCTTCCTTTCCTAATAATTATAACAAAAAGAGTTGACAAATAACACTTAATCCATTAGTATATACCTTACCAATTCACTTTTATGGCGAATTGGTGCTAGTATCACACTAGCCAACCCCTTTTTATTCTTTGGAACTGTCTCAGGGGGCAGTTCCCTTATGGGAAAAAAACAGTTCAATTTCTGAACTGTTTTTTTAGGCTTAAATTGACTTTAAAATTATTAAGGCCTATAATTAATATTAATAAGAACGACCTTCCTTGACCGTTTGGTTGTGGGACGTCGTTCTTATTTTTTATTTTGG